>CANLTP010000096.1 GCA_947494085.1 Actinomycetota bacterium
ATCAAGTGCTTGCAGTTATGCCAAGTGTTGTTGAAAGAGCGCGTAACGCCTTCGTAGTCAGTGGGTTGAACTAATGAAACTTATTGCGGCAATGAGTGGTGGCGTGGATTCTGCAGTTGCTGCAGCACGCGCAGTTGAAGCCGGCCATGAAGTAATCGGTGTGCACTTAGCGCTTTCGAGCAACCCACAGAAGTATCGCTCAGGTGCTCGTGGTTGTTGCACAATTGAAGATTCTCATGATGCAAGACGTGCGGCAGATGTAATTGGAATTCCGTTTTATATCTGGGATATGGCCGAAGAGTTTCACGATGGTGTTGTCGAAAATTTTCTCTCTGAATATTCCGAAGGCCGAACACCTAATCCATGTCTTCGTTGTAATGAAAAGATTAAATTTGCTGCGGTGTTAGATCGCGCAAAGGGCTTAGGTTTTGATGGCGTAGTTACTGGACATTATGCCCAGATGCATGAAACTGAAATTGGCCGGATGATGTATCGCGGAATAGATCCAACAAAAGATCAGTCATATGTTCTTGCAGTATTAAATACCGAACAACTTGCAGGTGCGCACTTTCCATTGGGCGATACCATCAAAGACGATATTCGAATCGAAGCAAAGCGTCGCGGACTTTATGTTGCCAACAAACCGGACAGCCACGATATTTGTTTCGTGCCATCTGGTGATAATGCTGGTTGGTTGCGCGATCGTTTAGGTAGCGAAGTTGGTTCAATTGTTGATGAAGATGGAACCAAACTTGGAGAACACAAAGGTGCATACACCTACACAATCGGGCAGCGCCGTGGACTTGGAATAACTGTTCCTGCTGCAGGTGGCGAACCACGTTATGTTTTAAAGATTGAACCAAAGACAAATACTGTTGTTGTTGGAAGTCATGAAGCCTTGGCGGTTTCAAAAATTATTGGTGACCGACCAATTTGGTGTGGACCTGAACCAGTTATAAATACCGAGTTCCGTGGCTTCGCCCAAGTGCGCGCACATGGCGCACCACTTGCTTGCACCTATCTGCAAACTGGGACTGAGATAAAAGTTGAACTAGATGAACCACTCTTTGGTCTTGCTGCGGGCCAAGGCTTAGTAATTTACGATGGCGATCGGGTTGTTGGTTCGGCCACTGTCGCCAGCACCGAATAGATTCCTCGACATGAGCAACGCAGCCCGTCATCGCATAGTTGAGTTATGTGAAGAGATTAATAATCACAATATTTACTATTACGTAAAAGATAAGCCAACCATTACAGATGGTGAATTCGATGCGCTATTAATTGAGCTAAAGAAACTTGAAACTGCACACCCGGAATTTAAATTACCGGATTCACCAAGTGATTTAGTTGGTGGGGGATTTGCGACGCATTTCCAACAAGCCGATCATTTAGAGAAAATGATGAGCCTGGATAACGTATTTGACGCAGATGAATTAACAAACTGGTTTGAACGAGTTGCTAAGACCAGCACAAAAAACAGCTGGCTCTGCGAAGTAAAGGTAGATGGATTAGCAATCAATCTGCGTTATGAGAGCGGCAAATTAACTAAGGCTTTGACTAGAGGAAATGGCGTTACCGGTGAGGATGTAACGCTAAATATTCGGACCATTGCAACTATTCCGCATGAGCTAAAAGGTAAGAACATCCCTGAGTTATTAGAAGTTCGTGGTGAAGTATTTTTCCCAATCGCAGCATTTAATGAATTCAATGACCAACAAGAAGAACTTGGTAAAGAGCGCTTTGCTAATCCACGTAATGCTGCAGCCGGTTCGCTTCGCCAGAAAGATCCACGGGTAACTGCAAGTCGGCCACTTTCGATGGTGGTTCATGGCATCGGAGCAGCTACTGGTGTCACATTTGATTCCCAGAGCAGTGCATATGAATTACTTAAGGGTTTCGGACTACCAACTAGTTCAAGATTCAAAGTCGTTAAGAGCGCTGCTGAAGTTAGCGAGTTTGTTACCTATTACGCCGACCATCGCCATGACATCGAACACGAGATAGATGGCATCGTTATAAAGGTAAATGAGATTCCAATTCAGAATGAACTTGGTTTCACTGCCCGCGCACCAAAATGGGCGATTGCCTATAAATATCCGCCGGAGGAAGTGACAACAAAACTTCTTGATATAAAAGTTAGTGTTGGTCGCACCGGACGCGTAACCCCATTTGCATTTATGGAGCCAGTGAAAGTTGCCGGATCAACCGTAACGAATGCAACTCTGCACAATGCTGAAGAGGTTGTCCGTAAAGGAATCTTGATTGGTGACACCGTTTTAATTCGCAAGGCCGGAGATGTAATCCCAGAAGTTTTAGGACCAGTAATCGCAAAGCGTAATGGCAGCGAGAAACCATTTGTTATGCCGACTAAGTGTCCGGATTGCGGAAGCAAGTTACGTGCAATTACCGAAGGCGATGTCGATATCCGATGTCCAAACACCCAGAGCTGTCCCGCACAATTACGAGAGCGCATTTATTACATTGGTTCTCGGGTTGCATTAGACATCGATGTTCTTGGTTACGAAGCAGCCAGTGCACTTCTAGAAGATAAATTGATAACTGATGAATCTGATCTATTTGCGCTAACTGAAAAAGATTTAATGAAATCAAGATTTTTCCAGAAAAAAGTCAAGAAAGAGTTTGTTGCAGCAAAGAACATCGCAAAATTATTAGAGGGCCTTGAAGATGCAAAAACTAAGCCGCTTTGGCGAATTTTGGTCGCACTCTCGATTAGGCACGTTGGACCAATAGCCGCTCAAGGTATTTCAAAGAAATTTGGGTCTATCGAAGCAATTGCTTCAGCGTCGATGGAAGAGCTTGCTGTAACAGAAGGTGTTGGTGAAGTGATCGCACAATCGATTATCGAATGGTTCTCCGTAGATTGGCATCAAGAAATTATTTCGAAATGGAAAAAAGCCGGCGTGGAAATGGTTGAGGTTATAAAAGAGAGTTCAGAGCCCCAAACTCTTGCAGGACTCGTATTCGTTGTTACTGGAACCTTTGGAAACCTAAAAAGGGACGATATTTTTGAATTGATTGAATCAAGAGGTGGTAAACGAACGAACGCGGTGTCAGCCAATACTAATTACTTGATTGCTGGGGAAGCAGCAGGATCCAAGTTGGCAAAGGCTGAAGAACTTGGGGTTCGGGTGTTGAATGAGAGCGAATTCAAAACTTTGCTTGCAAAAGGTCCCGCAGCTTTGGGGTAAAGTTCCTCCTATGATTTTGTATTCAGAAACCGTTCGCGAACTTCCAGCTTCGCCAGTTTTCTTTGGCCTCTTTGCCTTCGGCGTTCTAACTTTGCTTCTCTATTTAACACTTCGTATGGACCGGGATTAATCTCATCTCTAAAGTAGGAATTCTTGGTGGGACATTTGATCCACCGCATCTTGGTCACCTTCACATCATCGAAGCTCTCGCTAAGAAATTTGATCAGATTATGGTGATTCCAACGGGCGATCCATATCTGCGCCCTGCAAATCCAATTGCAACACCGGGCGAACGTTTAGAGATGTGTAGCAAAGCCCTGGAAGATTTGTCGGAAGAATTACAAGAAAAAGTTGTAGTCCTAGATATCGAAACTTCACGTAAAGGTGCTACATATACCTTTGACACATTGCAATCACTTCGGGCTTTCTTTCCGAAAGATGAATTCACTCTGGTTCTAGGAAGCGACGCTGCCGCAACTTTCCATAAGTGGAAGCGCAGTGATGATGTTAGAAAGCAAGCAGATATCTTGGTTGTTAGAAGGCCAGGAGAAGAAAAGTCAGAATTCAAAGAGATCGAAATCAGCGCTCTTGATGTTAGTGCAACACAAATCCGTGAAGATTTTGCAAAGGGAATTACACCCGACACAATCTCTCCTTCAGTGCTTAATTACATAAAAGATAGAGGCCTATATGGCAGCAGGTAAGAGCGTTACGAATTTGGCACAGGTTGCGGCAGAAGCGATTGCTGAAAAGCTTGGCGTGGACATCGTCGCAATCGATATGACCGAACAGATGGTTTTATCTGAAGTATTTCTAATCGCTACTGGTTCTAATGAAGTTCAGGTTGATGCAATTGCTGATGGAGTTTTCAAGGCGATGGCAGCAATTGGTGAGAAACCAATTCGCCGTGAAGGTAAAGGGCAATGGATTTTGCTCGACTACTCAGATTTAGTCGTTCATATTCAAAGTCAAGAACTCCGCAATTACTACATGCTTGATCGACTTTGGAATGATTGCCCAAGAATTCCATTATTGGTATCCGAAGCGAGATAATTTCCAAATGAGCGAAAAATCTAAACT
>CANLTP010000097.1 GCA_947494085.1 Actinomycetota bacterium
CTGTTATCGCAGGGATTTTGCCGATCACAAATGTTAAGCAATTGCATCGCATGGCCGAACTTGGTGGCACACCTATCCCTGAGAAAATTTCTAAGTTATTCAATGAGATTTCAGAAGACCCAGATGCGGTAAGAAAAGCTGGTGCAGATTTAGCGACAAAACTCTGTGAAGAATTGATTGCGCTGAAAGTTCCCGGATTACATTTCTACACAATGAATACCGCTGTTGCCACCTTAGAAATTTGCCAAAATCTTGGATTGACTAAACGTGGATAAGAAAGAGTTTTTTACGACCTGGTCCAACTTGCATGGCGGTGCAAAGATCGAAGGAATTGTTAAAGCTTGGCTTGAGATTTCTTATTCCACAGCTAAGTTTTTTGCAAGGCTAAGAGTCACTCCAAATCTTTTAACTTTTGCTGGATTGTTTTTTGCAATCGCGCTCTGGCAATATGCAAATAGTTGGCCTGCAGCAGTATTCCTTGTGCTATCACTCTTCTTCGATGGAATTGATGGTTCACTCGCAATTTTGCAGAACAAGACTTCAAAGTTTGGTGCCTTTATCGATTCATTTGTGGATCGAATTTCCGAAGTTTTCTGGGCACTTGCGCTTTACAAATTAGGCGCCCCTGCAACCTTGGTATTCCTCGCACTACTTGCAACTTATATTCAAGAATATTTGCGTGCAAGAGCAGGCGGGCTTGGCTACGAAGAAGTAGGAATCGTAACAATTTGCGAACGACCAGTTAGAGCTAGTCTTATCTTTATTGCAATTATTGCTAATCTAATTGGACTTGAAATTTCTTTAGCAATTTCAATTATCTGGGTTGCAATGCAATTCATCGCACTTTCACAATTGACCGGCAGTCTTTACAAGCGCCTTAGAAATTGATTATCTGCGGATAGTTTCGGAAGGCAATTCGCCAAATCGTTCGTGATACATCTTTGCAAATCGTCCAAGATGGGTAAAGCCCCAAGAAAATGCAATTTCTGAGATTGAAGAATTAAAGCTGTGATTTGAAATCAGTTCTTCGCGAACTCTGGTTAGCCGCACATTGCGAAGGTAATCTGTAGGACTCATTCCAACATACTTCTTAAAACCATCTTGAAGTGATCTGATACTTACACCAGCGATTCGTGCCATATCTGTAACAGTTAGTGGATCTTCTGGATTTGCTTCACATGCTTGCATAGCCAAGCGGACTGATCTTGGCGCTGCTGGTTCAACGCTAGTTCCGATTGATTCGCTGTAGTTATGACGTTGGGAGAGTAGAAGCCCACTAATTATCAAATCCTGGAATTGATTTCGAACTCCGCTATGCATGGTCAAACCACCACGATCTACATCTGCAACAAGGGTGTCAACAAGTGTTCGCCAACTTCTTGCTTCGGGCGTAGTTAAATCCATTCCAAGATCAAAGCGAACCGGTAGATGTAGCTCTCGGCCAATTAAATCCTCGAGCCGTTCTTCAAGTGTGCTGCGATTTATATAAACCAATAATTGTGGATTGCCTTCGTGCCAGACCATGTCCAATTTTTCTAAGGGATTTGGAATCGAAGCCATATTCACATCGGAGAGAATTTTCTCTTTCCCACATGTGATCTCAGCACTGCCAGCCAGTGGCATTTGAATTAAATAGAATGAATTTAATTCTCCTGGAGTTATATGAACTTCAGCACCGTAATCCAAATAATTAAGAGTTACATCGCCCAGAGTTACCCGGTTGTGAACGGTATTTAACTTCTCATCTTTATTTGTTGTAGTAAGTCCGTGTGGACAGAAAACTCGCGCAACTTCGCTTCGCGCCTCATCTAAGTGCGTGGTGCGGAACAGGTTATGTTCGCTAAGCAGCTCGGTTACTGGGACCATCCCTGAATGCTCAACCTGTGGGGACAGACTGTCAAGGGTTATCCGGAATTATCGAGCGTTGTCTGCGTTCTTTGGATAGCAAATGCGTGGGCGGGACACCTCTGAGCGCAAGGTCTGCCTAGCCTTTCGCATATTACTTTTACCTTCACAGAACTAAAGGGGAGATACATGAGTTCAGATACATTAAAGGGCAAAGTTGCAATCGTTACTGGTGGCGGAACTTTGTTCGGTGCTGCCGTAGCAAAGGTTCTAATCAACGATGGTGCAAAAGTTCTGATCGTTGAAATAAACGCTGAAAGCGGCGAAGCCGCAGCAAAAGCATGTGGTGCAACGTTTTTCCATGGCGACGTAACTGATGATTCATCAATCTCGAAGTTGGTTGACTCAGTTATTTCTACCTGGGGTCGGGTAGATGTTCTGGTAAATCTTGCGTGCTCTTATGATGATTCTGGCGCTGATAGCACTCGCGCCCAATGGACAAATACTTTAAATGTAAACATTGCAAGTGCAGCTATGTTGGGTGCCGCGGTTCGACCTTACATGGCAAAACAAGGTGGTGGATCAATAATTAACTTAACAAGTATTTCTTCTAGCGTTGCTCAAACCGGCCGCTGGATTTATCCAGTATCTAAAGCCGCACTTGTTCAATTAACTCGCAATATGGCTATGGATTATGCCGGGGATAAAATTCGCGTAAATTCAGTTTCACCGGGATGGACCTGGTCTGCAATTATGGATATGTTGTCAAAGGGCGATCGTAAGAAAACTGATCGAGTTGCCGCGCCATTCCACTTAACTGGAAGAGTTGGCGATCCAGAAGAAGTAGCAAATGTGATTTCGTTCTTGGCTAGTGATAAAGCTTCAGTAGTTACTGGCGCAGATTGGGCCGCGGATGGTGGCTATTCTGCAATGGGACCGGAGCAAGCTGTGCCCGCGATCCCATTACTAGAGGCCTAATTACTTACTAATTACTCCTTAATTACTTCTTAGCCAATCGCTTGCGAAGCTTTGGCCCAATCTTCGCGTAGCTCTTTGGGTTGATCGGCAATAACCATTGATTGAATCTAACTGGTGCTGGAATCTGAAGATTCAAGTCCAGAAGTAATTCATCGATGTTGTGAACAGAGAACGGAATGATGTTTGCTCCGCGCGCATGCTTATTCTCGGTGCGCTTCTCCATCCAAGCAAGACGCTTATCAATGTGAGACAACATTTCGCTGCGTGAAGGTAACTTGATTGCACCTTTGATATTTGCGGCGATCCAGATTGCTCCGATTTCAGCATTTAATTGTGAGAAGAAAGAAGAGTTATATCCGTTGAATGCCAAGTTCTTAACATCCAATGGGATCAATTGACGATAGAGACGGAAGTTTCCGCGCTCATCATTAATTGATTTCATAACTGAATCTTCAAGGAATGGAACGCGTTGGTGGAAACCGGTTCCGCAAATTACATAATCTGCATCTAAGGTCTTGCCGTTTGAAAGAGTTACCTTTCCAGCGGACATACTCACGATTTCAGTATCACGTTCTACGAATAACCTTCCATTTTTAATGTTCTTGAAAAAGCCATCAGTAGCAAGTGAAACTGTGCTTCGAACAATTGTGTCGAGGCCAGTCTTTGGGTGAAGTCCAAGTTTTTCAAGTTTGAACTGCTTCTCGATAACTCCCTGCACGCTACCAAGCATTCCTGCACTTACCTTCTTGCCTTTTCCGTGCAAGAAAGCTTCCGCGCCTTTTAACTCAATGTAAGGAAATAGCGCTTCGCCCATACGAGTAAGAAGGAGCATTTTGTAGTTAAGAACATTATTGAGACGCTTTGGAACCTTCCAGATTAAATGGCGGGCAATAACAGTTGTCATCTTTGAAGTTCCAACAGTCGCATTTGCCGCATCGCAAGATGACTTGCCATAACCGACTACAACAACGTTTTTTCCACGGACATCTTCGAGTCGATGGAAATCAACTGTGTGAAGAATCTTTCCGCCCCCAGCTTTAAATGCATCTGCGCCTTTCCATTCAGGAATGAATGGATCGCTGAAAATTCCATTTGCAACAATGAAATAGTCGAAGTCTTGTGAAGCGCTCTTGCCGTTCGAATTTGTTTCAACTGTCCATGAACCATTTGCATTCTGTTTAGCACTATTTACTTCAGTATTGAATGAAATCTTATTAAAGACGTTAAATTTCTTGGCGTAACTTTCTATGTATTGCTGTACTTGTTCACCGCTTGGCCATTCTGGCGTTCCTTTTGGATATCGATAATCACTCAACGCATATGTGCTGCGAACATTCTGAGTTCCAAGACCTGGGTATCTGCGTGAAGCAGACCAAACTCCACCAACATCAGATTCTTTCTCAAAGATATGAAC
>CANLTP010000098.1 GCA_947494085.1 Actinomycetota bacterium
ATATTCCAGTCGCACCGGTGACAACAATTTTCATAAGACTTAAGCAAATCTTCCAGAGAGCCCACCATCAATAATCCAGTCCGCACCATTAACAAATGAAGCATCATCAGTCAGTAAGAAAGTAATAACTTTCGCTATTTCAATTGGCTCGGCCATGCGCCCCAGTGGTTGAACTGCAAGTGCTTCAGCACGTTTCTCGGGATTCCTTGCAAAATAATCTTCAATTAATGGTGTCAGAGTAAATCCAGGTAGAACTGCATTAACCCGAATTCCATTTCTGCCTTCATCCAAGGCAAGGTTGCGAGTTAGCCCCAGAATTCCAGACTTTGCTGCGGCATATGGAAAGTAATTTGGATAAGACATACGTGCGTGAATTGATGAGATATTTACAATCGCACCTTTTTTAGCTTTTCGCATTGCAGGTAAACATAGCTTTGCAGTGACCCAAATACTTTTAAAATCAACATTCATGAAATCTTCCCACTGGGCTTCAGTCATTTCTACTGGGTCGTAGTAAGCATTGCGTCCAGCGTTATTTACCAAGCCATTCACGTCGCCAAATTCTTTAGTAATTGCAGCATGAACTTCTTGCATCTGAGCAACAACGCCAACATTACCTTGGATAAAGAAAGCCTGATGTCCAGCGGCTTTTAATTCGGCCTCATAGGCCTTTCCCTTTTCTACATTTAGATCGCAGAACGAAACTTTCGCGCCAGCATCGGCAGCATCCTGCACAACAGCGCGGCCAATACCATCTGCGCCACCAGTAACAAATATATGTTGATCCTTTAGTTTCACGTTAGAACTACTTTCCTCTCGCAGTTGCAATTGCTGATTTGAATTCGACAACTCGGTTTGCAATTTCACTGACCCCGCCTGATGTTAACTTTCCTCCCACACCAAAACCAGTTACTCCTGCAGCAATCCAATCCGGAATAGTTTCAACACTTATGCCGCCTGTTGCCATCCAATTTAGACCAGGAAATGGTTCGCAAACAGCTTTCAAATAATTTGGTCCAAGTGCGGCTGCTGGGAAAAACTTAAGGATATCTGCGCCATATCGAAGTGCATCTGCAACTTCAGTAGGTGAGGCAACACCAGGTATCGAAATCAGGCCAGATTGTTTTGTTACTTCAATAACTTCTTGCGATACATGTGGGGAGATCACAAACTTGGCACCAGCATCTTTCCCAGATAACACATGGGATCGATTCAATGCAGTTCCTAGACCAACATGAACACCTGTGCTGGCGGAATTCGAAGCAAACTCTTCAATTAAATCAAATACCGCAGGAGTAGTTGTTGTAAATTCAATTACATCAACCCCGGCAGCAATCAAAGCGGTTGCGGCAGCGCGGGCTTCATCTGCGGTCTTAGTTCGAATAATTGCCACAAGACCTGATTCAAATGAAAGTTCCTTAGCCATTTAATCCCCCACTTTTTAGAATTCCCTTTTCACCGGTAATCATAAGGGCCCAATCGCCACGGTTAGCCGCTACAGCTGCGCCACATTTACTGCCTTGTGCAATCGCAGCTTCAATTGAAAGCCCGCCAATCAATCCGGAAATCGTGCCAGAAATAAATGCATCACCTGAACCAACTGGGTCAACCAGTTTCACCTTTACAGGCGTGTAATTAAATCTCTTACCCTCATGCAAAATCCGCATCTCATCGGGGCCGGCGGTCATGATTACAGTTTTCACACCAAGTGCCGCAACGGTTGCTAAGTTTTCTTCTGGATCTTTTGAACCAAAAACAACTTCGTATTCATCAACGCCACCACTCACTACATCCAGATCCTTGATTATCGATTTAAGTGCCGCGCTTGCTTCTTCTTCACCCCAGAGTTTCTTTCGGAAATTCAAATCAAAACTTATGCCAACTTTATTCTTTCGCGCTATTTCCATCGCGCGAATAACCGCTTCTTTACTGCTCTCCGAAATTGCAACGCTGATACCAGTCACATGCAACCACTTGGAATTAGCCAAAATATCTTCATCTAAATCTGCCGGCGAGAATGTAGAGCCAGCGCTGCTACGGCGTAGATAGGTATTTACAAAGGGTTGGGTGCCGCCATGATTTCTGACAAGTGCACCTGTGTAATTTTCACAGCGCAGAAAATGATCGGTCCTCAAACCAACTTCAGCAAATTTAGCTTCAACTGCATCGCCTAATTGATCTGGGCCAAGTTTGGTTTGGAAGTAAACATCAAGTCCTAATTGATGAGCTGCGACTGCAACATTTGCTTCAGTCCCAGCTGCCGAAAAAGCATATGTATCTGCCGTTAATACTGAATCAGTGTCCACTGTCAAAAAAAGCGCAAGTGATTCACCGAAAGTATAAAGATCGGCCATTAGTAAGTTGCCCGACCACCCGAAACATCAAAAGTGAAACCGGTTGTGAAGGAACATGCCTTTGATGCTGCAAATGCAATTATTTCAGCTACTTCATTTGGCTCACCAAGACGGCCAACTGGAATCTTTGAAACCATATATGCCTGAATATCTGGTGCAACTGTTTCATTAATAGGCGTACGAATTACTGCCGGTGCGACCGCATTTATTGTGACTCCAAAAGTTGCACACTCTTTTGCAACTCCCTTAACGAACCCAATTACTCCAGCCTTTGAAGAGTTGTATGCAGCCATTCCGGGATTACCTTCTTTGCCCGCAATTGAAGCTAAATGAACAATGCGGCCATATTTATTTGCCTTCATCGATGGCATTAATTCTTGGGTAAGCCAAACTGTTCCAAATAAATTAATTTCAATTGTTTTTTGGAAATGCTCCCAATCCACTTCTTCAACTGGCTTTCCAGTTGGTCCAGAAATACCGGCAGAATTTGCGAGCGCATGAATCTGGCCATGCTCCGCCAAGATTTCAGCAATAACTTTTTTTACACCAGCTTGAGAAGAGACATCTAAGGTCTTGTAAGTCGCCTTGCCACCAGCTGCAGAAATTTCGGAAACCGTAGTTTTTAAGCCAGCCTCATTGAGATCTAGACAGACCACATGCCCACCGCGTTCAGCAATCAACTCTGCGGCAGCCTTGCCAATTCCACTAGCGGCGCCAGTCACCAAAACAACTTGCCCGACAAAACTTGTTAAGTTTGAAGAGGCCATCGGTTCCATTTCTCCATCTCACTATTTAAATAGTTCACTAATCCGATAGTAGTCTAGTGACCACATCGTTTATAGTTCTTATATGGGGCAAGAGATGAATCTCAAACTTTGGGATGAGCGGGCATGTCATGTTGGTGAAGGTCCGGTAGCAATTGGCCCGAATAATTCTGATGTTTTATGGGTAGATATTTATGGGAAGAAAGTTCATCGTAGAAATCTTGAAACTGGTAAGACAAGTTCATATGAAATGCCAGAAGAAGTTTCTTTTGTAATTCCAGCAGTTGATGGTTCTGAACTTTTAGGAACTGCAAATGGTCCAGTTCGTAAATTCCCGGATGGATCAATAAAGAAGCTACCAACCCGCTTTGATGCTGATGGTGTTAATGCAACATTTGCAAGCCGCTGGAATGATGCGAAAGTTGCACCAGATGGTCACTTGTTTTTGGGAACCATGCCTTATGACTGGTCGGAAAATCCAAATGCTTGCGGTCTGTATCGTCTTGATAAAACTGGCAAAGAGTTAACCAGAGTTCTAGATGGTGTCTGGCTAAGCAATGGACTTGCCTGGTCAAAAGATGGCAAGACTATGTTTTATATCGACACGATGGCTAAGTCGATCGATACCTTTGATTACACAGATGGCCAGATTTCAAATCGCAAGGTGCGCTGGAGCTTAACCGATGATTCGCAAGGATTTCCTGATGGCATGTGTATCGATGCTGAAGATGGAATTTGGGTTGCATTCTGGAGCGGCTCTTGCCTGCGCCGCTTCGATAGAGATTTCAACATCACTGATGTAATCGAGATGCCGGTTCCTATGGTGACAAGTTGTGCATTTGTTGGTCCAGATTTCAAACAAATGGTTATCACAACAGCACATAATGGCGAAGCCAATCCAGGCAAAGACTGGGGCAAAACTTACATCTGCACGCCAAAAGTTCCGGGTGTTGCACCAACTTTATTTCCCAATTAACTAATCCATAACTTATCCATAACTTATCCATAACTAAGAAGGAGTGAAATGACCGAATCAAGCACTTGGCCATCGACTCGCGATCCCCAAGGTCCAATGAAGAAATCTATTTCGCTCCTTGCAAAGCAGAATATTCA
>CANLTP010000099.1 GCA_947494085.1 Actinomycetota bacterium
CGTTGCCCCCAGGGAAGTTATATGTTCCAAGGGTAAAGGGCTTGCCTGAGAAATGACGGAAGTTAATCCCTTGTGTCGCTAATTAGCAACATCTCTTCGCTTAAATAAAATTGCGGCAAGGCCGCCACTAATAATTAGATATAACGCGGAAATCGCCAATGAATGTTTATAACTTAAATCTAAAGTTCCGCCACCACCGATGTTCTGGAAGTTGGCTCCTGGCAACCATTTAGCAGTGCTTTTGATCAAAGCTCCCAGAATGTTCTCAAGGATTAAAGTCCAAAGAACTCCGACCGCAATTGCGCTGATTGGGGATCTCAGCAGGAGACCAAGAATCATTCCAAATGCACCAAAACAGAGAGTTGAAAGAAAAATATTAAAAGTATTTTCAAATAGGAGTTGCATTGCGCCAGAAGAGCTCCATGAAGAGGTATCCACTTTTGCTCGTCCTGCCAATGCGAAGGAGATCGCAACACTTAGTGCACCAGCAAAAAGAACCATTACTAGTGCAAATAACTTCATTGCAATAAATTTTCCAGCCAATAACTTCATACGTGAAGGTTGGCGGACAAGAAGATTTCGCAGAGTCCCGAGAGAATATTCCTGAGCAGTCTGTGAGGCAAAGATGCAGAGTGCAACAATGCCTAGAAAGACACCAACTAATTTAAAGCCATAAACAAGCCCCATTGAATTGCTCAATTCAGCTGCGCTAATCCGCTCGCCTCGTTCTCCGTTTCCATTTTCAGAATCAATCATCAAGAAGATAATCGAGGTAAAGAGCGCGCTTAAGCCACCAACCGTGGCAATTGTTCCTAACAAGAGCGTCGGGCGACGAAGCTTGCGCATTTCTGCGATGACTACACGAATCATTTGTTATCCCCTGTCATCTCAAAAAACGTTTCTTCGAGCGTAGGAAGAACTACCGAAATTGAGGCCAGAGTTATTCCGGACTCAAATGCCATCCGATTAATTGCTGCACTGGCCTCTTGAGCAGCATCAATATGTAAAGTTCCCTCGACAATTGAAATATTAAAACCAGAATCACTTAGTTTTTTTGCGAGATTGGTTAGATCTACTTCATATTCTGGTTTGGCAATAATTATTGGTTTTTGGCCTGAAAGTAACTCTTGAGTCCGGCCAGAGAAGATAACTTTCCCTTCACGTAACATCACCAAATATTCACAGATCATTTCAAGTTCACTAAGGATGTGGGATGAAACAAAAACCGTTGTTCCACTATCTGCTAAGTCCCTAATGATTCCACGGACTTCTTGAATCCCAGATGGATCCAAACCATTTGTGGGTTCATCTAAAATAAGTAGTTTTGGATTTGGAAGCAGCGCCGCAGCAATTCCAAGTCGTTGTTTCATTCCCAATGAATAAGTCTTAAATTTAGAACCACCGCGATCAGCTAAATCAACTTTTTCTAATAATTGATCGACTCTTGATAAAGGGAACCCACCGAGTTCTGCTAAAACCTTTAAATTCTCACGACCGGAAAGCGCAGGATAAAAAGCTGGACCTTCAATCATTGCGCCTACATAGGGCAGATATTTTTCAGGGCGCGAAATACTTTCCCCTAATACTGTTGCGGTTCCACCAGATGGCTCTATCAATCCCAAGAGCATCCGAATAGTTGTAGTTTTTCCAGAACCATTTGGACCAACAAAGCCACAAATTGAACCTTCTGGAACTACAAAACTTCCATGAGATAGCGCTGCTCGTTCACCATATATCTTCGTTAAATCAGTGGCTGATATCGCAATTTTTTCCAATTTCTCCATGTCACCACCCTACCTAGTAAACTTTCGTCATGACGCACCAGCATCGACCTTGGGGATATTCCAATTCTGCTGATGGCAATTCTGCTGATGGTAATTCTGCTGATGGAAAATTACCCGATTGGGATTTACACGAAGAAACTCTTGCGGTTCGAGCTGGTTTAGCTAGATCTGGTTTTGGTGAAACTGGCGAAGCGATGTATCTGACAAGTGGATACACGTATGACACTGCGGAGCAAGCAGTTCATTCATTTACCGATGAAGTCGATCACTTTGTTTACAGTCGTTTTGCAAACCCAACAGTTTCAATGTTCGAACAGCGTCTGGCAGCAATCGAAGGTGCTGAATATTGTGTTGCTACTGCCTCTGGTATGTCAGCAATGTTTGCATCAATCGCTTGTATGGTCGAAGCTGGAGATCGTGTTGTTGCTGCAGCTTCAATGTTTAGTTCCTGTTACGTAGTTCTTTCAGAGATTCTGCCTAAGTGGGGAATTAAAGTTGAATTTGTTAAAGGTAGCGATAAGAAAGTCTGGGAGAAAGCTTTAAGCGAGAAGACTAAAGTAGTTTTCATTGAGACTCCAAGTAACCCGATGTTAGAAATAGTTGATTTGAAAATGGTTAGCGACTTAGCGCATAGCGTCGGAGCCACTGTAATTGTTGACAATGTAATGGCATCACCAATACTTCAAAAACCTCTTCAACACGGCGCGGATGTAGTTATGTATTCCGCAACAAAACATATCGATGGTCAAGGCCGAGTTCTTGGTGGCGCAATTCTTGGTGGCTTTGATTACATTCAGAATTATTTAAATCCTTTCATTAGACATACTGGTCCAACTCTTAGCGCGTTTAATGCTTGGGTGCTTGTGAAGTCACTCGAAACTCTCTCAATGCGAGTTAATAAGATGAATGAAAGTGCGGAGCAGATTGCAGAATTCTTGGCAGAACAATCCAAGGTAACTTCCGTAAATTATCCGGGGCTAAAGTCTCATAGCGGATATGAAATTGCACAGAGACAGATGACTGGGGCCGGAACCACTTTAAGTTTTGAAATAGCTGGCGGAGCTAAAGAACTTTTCAAGGTGATGGATGCGCTTAAAGTTATTGATATCTCCAATAACTTGGGTGACAGTAAATCTTTAATTACTCACCCGGCCTCTACTACACATCGCAGATTAGATCAGGCAACAAGAGAGTCAATGGGAATTACGGATTCTTTAGGTCGCTTGTCTGTAGGTTTGGAACACTCTTCAGATTTGATTAAGGATTTACAACAAGCGCTGCGATAACAAGTAGTAGTGAAAATACGCTTAGGTAAGTAATTGACCACTGAAATAATTTTGCAGCGGCCTTATTGGAATCAGGGCCATCAATCTTTAGTAATTCAAGTCCGAAACCAAGAGAAATTGCAACCGTAATTACCCAGCACCACCATGGAAGATTCGCGCTCCAATTAACACCAAGTGAAGTTATAACCATTCCAATTGTGTGAAACCACATCTGCTTCTCAACAGATTTAATTGATGCAACGACAGGAAGCATTGGAATTCCAGCTGCCGCATAATCATCTTTATACTTAATTGCCAGAGCCCAGAAATGAGGTGGCGTCCAGAAAAAAATTACAAGGAAGAAGAGCCATGCAGTTAATGACAGTGAATTTGTTACAGCAGCCCAACCAATTAGAACTGGCATACATCCAGCAATTCCACCCCAAACAATGTTCTGTGAAGTTCGGCGCTTTAGTCCGATTGTGTATCCAAAAACATAAAACACAATCGCGGCGGCAGTTAAAACTGTTGCCCATAGCGTTGTAAACACCGAGAAAATTACTAAGGAAATTACAGTTAATGCTGAAGCGAAAACAAATGCTTGGGTTTCACTTACTGCGCCACTAACGATTGGGCGCTTGGAAGTGCGTTCCATTAAGCGATCTGAATCCACTTCGATAATCATGTTAAATGCATTAGATGCGCCCGCAGCGAGTGTTCCCCCGATTAAGGTTGCAATTGTTAGTCCAAGAGGTGGCACACCGTTAGCTGCAAGAAACAGTGCGGGAAGTGTTGTAACCAAAAGTAATTCCACTACGCGCAATTTCATTAGAGCGATATATGGCGAGATTTTTAGATTGCGCACGAACCTAGCCTACTGCCGCTGTTACAAGCGGTTTCGCGATAGTTGCTAACATCTTGTCTATTATATTTCGTGCTCGGTCCCGAGAATTCTCGGTTGGGGTCACACGACTTGCAATGACTGCAAACACATATTCACTTTCACCAGCTTCTACATACCCAGCCAAAGTTACAGAAGTATTAATCCAGCCCGTTTTTGCTTTAACTAATCCTTTTGCCGCTGAACCGTATTCCTGAAACCGCTTCTTTAGCGTTCCAGTTTTGCCAGAAGTCGGAAGT
>CANLTP010000100.1 GCA_947494085.1 Actinomycetota bacterium
GCGAATCTTCATTGGTTGAGTTTAGGGGAAAGAAAAACGGCCAGGTTTCCCTGGCCGTTTCCCCCTCATGGATAGGTTAAAAATTAACCAATCTTTGCTACCAGCGCATTCGCCTTTGTGAGGAATTCGCCATCAAGTGGTGCGAAGTCCAAAGCAGCGCCCTTGTCCTTTGCGCAAGCTGGGCTAATTAAGTACTGCACTAATGATTTGACTGCAGCACCTCTGGTCTTATCTGCGTAATCAGTATCTACAAGCATGTAAGAGACGATACCGAGTGTGTATGCGCCCTTTTCTTTAGTTTCGTAGTCAAATGTAACGATTCCGTTAGCATCCATTGCTGCTTGAGACAAGAACGCTGAAGTTGATGCAGCTGTAGGAACAACTGCGTTACCTGAAGCGTTATAAACAGAAGCAATCTTTAGATTATTTGACTTTGCGAAGCTTGTTTCAGCGTAAGTAATTGAATAAGGTGTCTTTGAAGCAAGTTGTGCAACACCTTGTGATGTTGATGTGCTGGTCATACGACCAAGGTTCGCAACATCATTTAACTTACCTGGAAATGATGTGGCAAATGTAGCGTTCTTGGCATTTGGCCAAATCTTTGGTGAAGTCTTATTTAGGTAGTTAGTGAAGTTCTCTGATGTACCTGAACCTTCAGAGCGGAAGATAACTTTGATAGTCTTGTTTGGCAGGTTGTAACTTAGATTCACTGGAGTTGTCTTGATGACAATTGGGTCACCCTTTGAATCCTTGACAATCTGTCCGTTTTTAGTCTTGTAAGTAATCTTGTTTGTTGTGCGGTTGTTATCTGCGGCAATTGCTGGATCGTTCCACTTAGTGATTGTTCCGGCGAAGATACCGGCAATTGTTGCTGGTGATAGTGCAAGTTCTTTACGTGATGGAAGGTTGTGCAAGATTCCAACTGGAGCAGCAACTGCCGGTACGTGAATCAGCGTTGAGCGCTTTGATGTGTGTGGGGCGTCTGAGAACCAGAAATCGCCAATTTTCTTATCTGAGTTACCGCGACCAGTTGATGAACTTCCTGATGCGTAAGTGAATGTGTGTGAGCTTGCTGCTGCAAATGGAGCCTTGCAAGCCTCAATTAGATTGGTAGGAAATGAAGCTCCTGAACCGGTTAGATCAACTGCGTGGGCTGGAGTCGAAGCTACCAAGCCGAAAACTAGTGCAACTGCTGCAGATTTTGCGAGCATTGAAACTTTCATTAATTTTCCCCTTATTTGAGATAGGTGTACTGCCAGGAGAAAACTATGCGCTTAATATGAACTAACCACCCCAGATTGGTAAACGGTACTCAACCTTCAGATGAACAAAAGGTTACGGCTATCCGAACCGTCCGGTGACGTAATTCTCGGTCCGTTGATCCTTTGGCTGAGAAAAAATCTCGCTAGTGCGGGCAACTTCAATCATTTCACCCGGCCCACCATCAGATAAGAAGAAGGCGGTGTAATCAGATACTCGGGCAGCCTGTTGCATATTGTGGGTCACGATGACGATTGTCATGGTGTCAGAGAGTTCGCGGATGGTTTCTTCGATGCGAAGAGTTGATCCAGGATCAAGTGCCGAGCAAGGCTCATCCATCAGCAGCACCTGTGGGCTCACCGCTAAAGCTCGAGCGATACATAAACGCTGTTGTTGTCCGCCAGATAGTGAACCACCGTGAGCACCTAAGCGATCCTTCACTTCATTCCAAAGTCCGGCGCGAACTAGACACGATTCAAGCAATTCATTTTTATCTGCAACTTTAATTTGCGCCAACTTCAGGCCTGAAAGTACATTTTCGCCGATTGTCATTGACGGGAATGGGTTTGGCTTCTGGAAAACCATGCCAACTTGCAAGCGAATCTTTGTAACATCTACTCCAGTGGCATAAACATCTTTGCCATCCAATAAAACTTGTCCAGCCATCGCAGCCCCTGGAATAAATTCGTGCATACGGTTCATCGTTCTAATAAAAGTAGATTTGCCACATCCAGATGGGCCGATAAGGGCGGTAACCGAACCTGCGGCAAATTCAAGGTTTACATCTGCTAAAACGTGGTTGGTACCAAACCAAGCGTGAATACCCCGTGCCTCTAGCCCAGTCCCGGTTGCCTGAGTAGGACTAGTCCTTGCCGGCTTGGCATTTGCAACGCTTGCCAATGAACTTGGTTGTGCAGCTGTTGACATTTCTTTCTCGCTTTCAGGAGTTTGAATCATTTGGAAACCTTTCGGGTGGATAGCGCACGTGCTGCAATAAAGAGAATAAGAATCAAAATCATTAGGACCAAAAGCCCAGACCAGGCGCGTGTCAGAGATTCTGGAGATCCAGCACTAAAGGATTTCCAGACGTAGAACGGCAATGAACCAACTGAGCCGCTAAATGGATTTGGATTGACTTTATCTCCGCCACCGGAGACCAAAAGTAGTGGCGCTGTCTCTCCCGCAATGCGTGCAATTCCAAGAATCACCGCGGTTAACAAGCCACTTCGTGCAGCTGGTACAACGATCATTGCTACGGTGCGCCATTGCGTTCCGCCTAAAGCAGTGCCTGCTTCGCGCAAATCATCTGGAATCAAAAGCAAGACTTCTTCAGAAGCACGGGCAACTGTTGGAATCATCAAAATAGTAAGTGCCAATGAACCCATTAACGCCGAGTAATTCTTGGTTATTGGATATAGAACCGCAGAAAGAATAAAGAGGCCAGCAACGATCGATGGCACTCCACTCATTGCTTGGACAAGGAAGCGAATCGGTTTAGAAAATCTGCCTTTAACTTCGGTCAAATATAAAGCGGTGAGAATGCCAATTGGGACGCTCATAACAAGTGCCAAAGCGACTAGCGTCAGTGTTCCGGTGATCGCGTGAAGCAAGCCACCGTTGGTAAGCGGATCTGTTGGCGCAGCTAGGGACATATCCTGGGTAAAGAGATTTGGCTTGAGTCCCGGTAACCCATTGCGCACTAATGTGAAAACAATACTTGCAATCGGAATTAGCGTAAGAATAGATCCAAGTGCGACTAACGTTTTAACAAAAGCATCCTTCGCCGCTGGTGCACCAAGGGTTATAAATGCAAATACTGAAACTATAACTGCATATGAAACGAAGAAAATGAATGAGTAAGCGAGCTTACCCTTCATCTCGGTTACGCCAACAAAGGCGTATGAAAATGCAATTGCAAAAATGAGAAAGACTAAATCCCGAACTCGATCTCGAGAACTCCTAGCCCAAGGCTTACTTGGAATAGCTGTAGTTGTCATCGTCCTGACTTTCCAGTTGTCTTAACAATCAAATTTGCAAACGCATTTACAATGAGTGAAAGCAAGAAGAGAACTAAGCCTGCAGCCATAAGCGCTTTAACTTCATAAGGACCGGCCTCACCAAATTTCAAAATAATAAGTGAAGCAACGTTGCCTCCAGCGCCAAGCAGTATCTGCCAATTTACCTGGAAGACAATGTTTAGAACTGTATAAACCGCAACTGTTTCACCTAGCGCGCGACCTAGGCCAAGCATCGCACCACCAATAACTCCACTTCGGCCGTGCGGAATAACAACCGCTTTTATCATCGCCCACCTAGTAGCGCCAAGTGCGTAGGCGGCTTGGATGCGATCTAAAGGTGCTTGTGCAAAAATCTCGCGAGAAATAGAAGTGATGATTGGAATAATCATGATTGCAAGAACTACGCCAGCGACAAATGGAGATCTCGTGAAGTACGGTGGATAAACTTCAAATGCAGGAATGAAACCTAGGTGCCTATTAAGCAATCTGGCCCAATATTCAACGCTCGGCATCAAAACCAAGAAGCCCCAGACGCCGAAGAGAATAGATGGGAACGCGGCCATTAAGTCGATGACGGTTACTAAAATTTTCTTTAGCCATCCTGGAGCATAAAAATTCAAGTAGAGCGCAGAAAGTACTGAAATAGGAAGGGCGATAACAACTGCGACCAAGGAACAAAGTATTGTTCCTATCAACATTGCTCCGATACCAAAAGTACTTTCAAGAATATTTCCAGATTCATCAAAAGTTATAGCCCACTCAGAGCCAGTTATAAAACTAATTCCCTCTTCC
>CANLTP010000101.1 GCA_947494085.1 Actinomycetota bacterium
AGTGCACACTTTGACTTAACGCCAAGCTTGCCTGGGCAGCTTGCAGCTGTGTCGAACATGTAAACAGGGATACCCTTTTTGTTTGCTGCTGCTAGGTGTGAAACAGATTCTGTTGTACCTAGAGCTGCGTAACCGATTGCATCTGGCTTGAGTGCAATTGCACCATCAAGCATTTCAAGTTGCTTATCGATCATTGTTTCAGTTGCAGGACCTTGGAAGCGGACTGTTACGTTGCCCATCTTCTTAGCTTGATCCATTGCACCCTTTTTAACTGCTTGCCAGAATTGGTGAGTTTCACCCTTTGAGATCAATTCGATCTTAAGAGCCTTTGGTGCAGCGTTAACTGCAGACCCTGTTCCTAGAACTAGTGCCATTGCTGATGCAACAGCAACGATAGTTAGAACTTTCTTCATATGTTTCCTTTCGAAAGCAGCGGAATCGCTGTGGCAGAACTCTATAAAGAATGCAGTGGGCAAGTCCACAGGAGGTGCCCGAATATCAGGCTTAGGGTGCCTTTGTTACCAAATCGTTATTTAACGAGGCTATTTATACGAGGCGGTACGCGGCGGCTGCGGTCTTGTGCCAGAAGGATTCACTTTCGTTCGGGCTAAATTCAGAGGTCAGAGCCTCGGCTAATTCGACCACTTCGACATAAGTTCCACCTAAATTTGCAACCGGCCAATCAGATCCAAACATTAATCTTTGTGGTGTAAATATTTCAATTACATGATCAACGTAGGGTTTGAAATCTTTTACTTGCCATTCGTTCCAATTTGCTTCAGTGACTAAACCGGAAACTTTACATAGCACATTTGGAAAAGTTGCAAGTTCACTCATTAAAGTTTTCCATGGTTCCATTTCTTGCTTTGCAATTCTTGGTTTTGAAATATGGTCCATAACAAATTGCACATCAGGACAGGCGCGCACTAATTTAATTGCGGCTGCTAATTCTGGAGTCTTAGTAAGTAAGTCATAAGTAATTCCAAGTTCGCCAAGTTTTTGAACATTTGAAATGGTTTCGGGCTTAGCCAGATAATTTGGGTCCGGGTGGTCTTGGGCGATATCTCTTATTCCCTTGAGATATTCACCGCCAGGTAAATCGAGGTATCGATGCAGATGTGAAATTGCATCCGGGGCGTCAATTTTGAGCCAACCCACAACTGCTCCGACAAGTTGGTCGCTTTGCGCAATGGCAAGGAGCTCAGGAGTTTCGGCGTAATCGGTAACTGTTTGGACCAAAATTGTTCTGTCGATATGCGAACCCGCAATCGCAGCATGGAGATCTGAGATTACGAAATTTCTACGGATTGGTTGCATCACTTCGCCAGCAATCCACTCTTGGTCTCGGACCGAAAGATCCCAAATGTGGTGGTGCGAATCGATACGCATTTTTAAATCTAGTTATCCAACTGCAACAATATTATTGAGCGGTTTTCCTGCGGCCAATAATTTAAGTTGAGATTCAACCAACTTACGTCCGCGTGGTTCAAATGCCGTTGAATTTCCACCTACGTGGGGAACAAGTAACAAGTTCTTAGCCTTCCAAAGTGGATGCCCGGCAGGCAAAGGTTCAGGATCGGTAACGTCGAGTGCGGCATAAATTCGGCCAGAATTTAACTCAGCAATCAACGCATCGGTTTCAATTATTGGACCACGTGCGACGTTAACGATCAGTGCCCCATCCTTCATCTTGGCTAACCGCTCTTTGTTAAACATATGTCTGGATTCATCAGTAAGTGGTAAGATCAAAATTACGATATCTAAGTTGGGAATATGCTTATCTAGTTCATCGATTTTGATCGAACCTTCTCGACCTGATTTTGAGAAACTTGTAACGCTGACATCAAAGCCAGAAAGATTTTTAACTACTTGCTTACCAATCGAGCCAAATCCGATTACACCAATCTTGCTATCTGAAAGTGAGGTAAATCGACGATGATCCCAAGTTCCAGCAATCTGATCTCGAATAAATTCTGGGAAGCCACGTCTTGATGCAAGAGCAAGACCAACTGCAAGTTCAGCAGTAGATGCATCGTGAACTCCACTTGCATTGCAAAGAGTTAACCCTGGTCGAACATAGGCAAGTGCATCGTCATAACCCGCATTTGGCATTTGCAATACTTTTAGATTCGGCATCTTGGCTGCGTAAGCAAGAGCCGCTGCTCCTCCCATATAAGAAGGAACAAAGAATTCAATTTGTGAGAGATCTGATGTGTCGAGCGGAAAATTCGCAGGGGATTTAAGTTCAACATTTTCCGGCACAGTTAAATCTGGCCACTGGGCCCAAGCAACAATCTTGCTCATTTATTAGCGCCTCTCTGCAATGACTTCGACCGGATTGGTCAATTTACCAATACCAGCAACATCTATTTCAACTACATCACCTGCGGCAAGCGAGATATCGAGCGGCGGAACGATTCCGGTTCCGGTTGAAAGAATTACGCCATGCGGAAAGTCTTGGCATCTAAATAGATAGGTAATCAGATCTTCCAGAGTCCGATTTAGTGCGGCTAATGAAGTTTCCGCTTCCCATGCAATTTCAGTGCCCCTAACAATTTTTGCCTTAATTTTCATTTCAGCAGGTGTCGGTGCAAGCCAGGCTGGAGTTATATCCGGGCCGATTGCGGTTGAACCAATGTAAATTTTTGCCTGCGAAAGATAGAGCGGATTCTCGCCCTCAATAGTTCGGGCAGTCATGTCGTTGCAGATTGCATACCCAATAATTTCTCGATACCTATTTATATATATCGCAACCTCAGGTTCGGGCACGGAGGCATCAGAGTCGTAACGAATTCCTACGGGCGCACCTGTTCCGCGGGCGCGAACCGCGTTTGATTTGAAGAATAGTTCTGGTCGATCAGATTCATAAACTCTTTGATAAACATCTGGAACTCCAGATTCTTCTTTCCGGGCATCGCGTGAACGAAGATAAGTCACACCAGCGCCCCATAATTCAATTTCAGGTGAGATTGGTGCAACTAACTTTCCAGAAATTGCCCCTGAAGTTTTGCTCACCGCACTCTGCAATTCTTTTAGCGTTAGATGCATCGCCTCGGTCAGCGTTGGGATGTTCTCGACCGCAGAATGTTTTCCATCAACCGTTACTGCAAACTGGAATGCTTCTTCTTGATTGGTAAGGATTGAGAATTTCATAGCGACATCTTTTCGATAAGGCCAGCGTCTTCTAGCTGGTTCCAGATATCTTCTGGAAGTTCTAAATCAAAATCAGCCATATTGGCCAACAACTCTTTGCTATTTCTAGATCCGGTCAACACTGAAGTAACTGCTGGATGGCGAAGTGGAAATTGCAGAGCAGCTGCCGTGAGTGGAATACCGCGCTCGCTTAAGAAAGCACCAATCGCTTGCGCCCTAGCAATAATTTCATCTGAAGCAGGAAGATATTCAAAAGTTGCACCAGGTTTTGGATCTGCTAAAACTCCGGAATTAAAAACGCCGCCAATAGTGATATCAACTTTTCGCTCAAGGGCATATGGCAGTAATTTGTTTTGAGCACTCTGATCAAGCAATGTATATCTGCCTGCAAGGAGCACGATGTCCAAATCAACGTTTTTCATAATTTCTATTGCGACATCACAGAGATTAATTCCGATTCCAACTGCTTTAATTATTCCTTGACGCTTTAGATCTGCCAGAACTGGATACGCAATATTTATTGCCTCCGGAATATGGTTTTCAGCATCATGCATTAGTGCAATATCAAAATGGTCCACACCTAACCGTTTCAAACTATCTTCGAGTGAACGTCTAATGCCATCGGCGGAATAATCGAAGACGGGCTGGATATGTGGATCTGCATCCGGAAACCAGGGAACTGGATCGGCCTTTTCCACCCAATTAAGAACGCGACCAACTTTTGTTTGTATGACAAATGGTTGCGATACTTTTCCAAGAATTCGACCGAGGCGCTCTTCAGCAAGGCCATGTCCATATAGTGGAGCGGTATCGAAGTAATTCATCCCATTATCTAGAGCGGTATGAATTAATTGATCGCTCTCAGAAATATCAACTGATTTA
>CANLTP010000102.1 GCA_947494085.1 Actinomycetota bacterium
AGGAGATTTACGCGGCAGCAGCCACTAGCAGCTCCGCATTTGCCGCACTTATCTGGTGGTTGGTGCCCTTCTTTGCAGTCCTTGGCGCAATCATTTATGTCACTTGGGTCGCAAAATTCAAAGATAAATATGCAAACGAGACGAACCGTTCGGTAACTAAATTCCAAAGTTTCCAAGACAGTTTTCGTGATGACACCACACCCAATACCTAAATACCTTTCAAAACCATCTCTCTTTTTTCTCTCACTGGTATTTCTCTTTGCGCTAATTGCTCCGATGCCCTTTGCGATTATTTCACCGGGCCCAGTTACAAACCTCTTGGGAAAAAGCGTCAAAATCAGTGGCGATGTATATAGTGATCAAATATCTTCTCCGACTGGAAAGCTTTATTCGCTCTCAGTTTATGTTTCTAATCCAGATACCAGGCCACCGGGAATTATGATTTTAGAGGCTTGGATAAATGGCAAATCGGTTGTGCTGCCAAGTGAAGTTGTTTACAAAGAAGGCGAAACAACTAAATCTGCGAATGCACAAGGTAAGAGAGAAATGCTTAAATCAGAAGAAGCAGCTGCAATTGCCGCAGCAAATTTTCTTAAAAGTATGCAGCCAGATAAACCACTCAATTGGAAAATCTCAGATATCGAATTTGTCATGAAACGAGTCGGTGGACCAAGTGCGGGCCTCGCCTTTTCACTGGCTCTTATTTCTAAGCTTTCAAATCCCGAATTAATTTCTGGAAGAAGCATTGCCGTTACTGGCTCCATAAACGAAAATGGTCGAGTGGGAAGCATTGGGGGAATCGATCAAAAGTTGGTTGCCGCCCGAGATGCCGGTGCAACGATTGTGATTATTCCAAAAGCCAATTGCCAAGATATAACGTTTGCTGGGAATGGATTGCAGGTAATCGCGGTAAACAACCTGAGTGAAGCGTTTCACGCATTAATAGACCCAAAAATCGCCCAAAGTTTGAAATGTCCCGCCTGATTTTCGAAACATTCTTAAAAGTGGGTTTGCCCGTTATTTCGCACTAGGTAGAGTATGGACATGAGTTCATTTCAATTTCCTGGCAATCCATTCTCTGGTTCTTCAAGACCTCAAAATCCCATGCGCCCAAAGCGTCCGGGACCTCTTGCTCTCACTGCAATAGTTCTGGTAATTCTTGGATCAGTCCTCGTCGGTCTAAGCGGTTTCTACGCTGACTTACTCTGGTTTCGCTCTGTTGATTTTCAAACTGTCTGGAGCACCGTTCTTGTAACGAAGGCCTCGCTATTTGTTTTCTTCGGACTCATCACTTCACTTTTCATAACAACAAACGTTTACTTGGCTTATCGAAGCCGCCCGCTTTATGCGCCGGTTTCAATCGAGGCAGATAACTTAGAGAGATACCGCGGACAACTAGAACCAATTCGTCGCTGGGTCTTGCTTGCAATCGCACTTGGCTTCTTCTATTTCTCCGGAACCTCAGGAATCGCGCTCTGGGAAAAATGGCTGCAATTTAGAAATGCAACAAGTTTCGGTGTCACTGATTCACAATTTGGTTTAGATATTTCATTCTTCGTATTTAAGTTACCGTTTTACGAAGCACTTATTGCTTGGGCAATCTCAACCCTAATTTTAACAATTATTGCTAGCGCTGCAGTTCATTACCTTTACAGCGGAATCAGATTACAAGTTGCCGAAGATAAGACAACAGTTGCAGCTCGGGTTCAACTTTCAGTGTTGCTCGGAATTTTAGTTTTAATCAAGGCCGTTGCATATTGGTTTGATCGATTCGCTCTTGCACTAAAAGAGGGAAGACTTATTACTGGTCTTTCTTACACAGATGTGAATGCACTTCTACCGGCGAAAGCTATCTTGGCCGGAATCTCTCTAATCTGCGCACTTCTCTTCTTCGCAAATATCATCCGTCGCTCTTGGGTTCTCCCTGCAGCCGGCGTGAGCCTTTTAGTTATATCTTCAGTTTTAATCGCTGGCGTATATCCAGCTGCGATTCAACAATTCCAAGTAAAGCCAAGTGAGTCATCAAAGGAAGCGCCATACATTCAGCGCAACATTGAAGCGACTCGTGCTGCATATGGATTGAGTGATGTCGAAGTAAGTGATTACCAAGCAACAATTGAAACTTCAGCCGGTCAGTTAAAAAATGACGAGGCCACTATTTCGAATATTCGACTCCTGGACCCAAGTGTTGTTCCATCAACATTTCGTCAGCTACAACAGATAAAGCCTTATTACAGCTTTGCTGATTCACTCGATGTTGATCGTTACACAATTAACGGCGCCAAGCGAGATTCCGTTGTTGCAGTTCGCGAATTGAACATTGAAGGTAACCCGGCTCGTAATTGGATCAACGATCACTTGGTTTATACCCACGGCTTTGGATTTGTATCTGCGCTAGGAAACACAATCGATGTAGATGGAAAACCAACATTTAGCGTTGGCGATATTCCACCAACATCTGGTCTAGGCGAATTCCAACCACGAATTTACTTTGGTGAGAACGTTCCAGATTATTCAATCATTGGTGGCGCTAAAGGCGGAGATGCAACCGAGCTTGACTATCCAGATGATAAATCTGCAAATGGTCAGAAAAACTACACATACACCGGTAAAGGTGGCGTCCCAATGGGATCCCTATTTACTCGTTTACTCTTTGCGATTAAATATCAAGAACAACGCATCGTGCTTTCAAACTTGATTAACTCAGATTCTAAAATTCTATTCAATCGAAATCCAAGTGAGCGCGTGGCAAAAGTCGCGCCATGGTTGACGCTTGATGGAAATATTTATCCAGCAGTAATTGATGGTCGGATTTTGTGGATAGTTGATGGATATACAACTAGCAATGGTTACCCATATTCAAAGAAGACAAACCTTGCTACCGCAACAACAAACTCCATCACTACAAACACAACAGCAGTTTCTGCATTAGCAAGTAGAAATATCAGCTATATGCGAAATTCAGTTAAGGCAACTGTTGATGCATATGACGGCACCGTAAAGCTTTATCAGTGGGATACCAAGGATCCAATCCTTGCGACTTGGAGTAAGTCTTTCCCAGGAACTGTGACACCAAAGAGCGCGATGTCAAAGTCGCTGCTTGAGCACATCCGCTACCCAGAAGATTTGTTCGGCGTTCAACGCGATGTATTAAGCACGTATCACGTTAAAACCGCTGATGCCTTTTATGGCGGGCAGGATTTCTGGCGCGTGCCAACTGACCCATCTTCATTGGGTGCAAATGCTGGAATTCAACCTCCTTATTACATGACTCTTAAATTACCTGGTCAAGAGAAAGCTGCATTCGCGCTTACAACTTCATTTGTTCCACGTGGAAATCGTCAGAACCTCACCGCGTTTGCATCTGTGAATTCTGATAACGGTCCGGATTACGGAAAAATTTCAGTGCTACAACTTCCACGTTCAACCAATATTTCTGGCCCTTCACAAGTTGCATCTAACTTTGAAGCAAAACCAGAGGTTGCTCAAGCACTTTCATTACTTCGCCAAGGCGGATCTGATGTAGTTCTTGGAAACCTTCTAACACTTCCTGTCGGTGGCGGATTGCTTTATGTGCAACCAGTTTATGTTCGCGCAACTGCGAACAATTCTGCGTATCCACTGTTGCAGAAAGTTCTCGTCTCATTTGGTGATGTAATCGGATTCGATAACACGCTAAAGGGCGCACTCGACCAAGTATTTGGTGGAAATTCTGGAACTGTTTTGAATAACACTTCACAATCAAATTCCAACGGAACCACAACAACTGTTAGCAGTTCATTGAAGTCTGCACTTGCAAGCGCACAAGCTGCGTTGGCCGATTCACAAGCTGCACTTAGAAGAGGCGATTTCACTGCATATGGCAAGGCACAGGATCGTTTGAAAGCAGCAATTGCTGCTGCAATCTCCGCGCAAAAGTAATTTCCTAAAAGTAATTTGGGTAATTAAACCTTTCGGCATAAGATTGCCGAACCGACGCGGGGTGGAGCAGCTCGGTAGCTCGCTGGGCTCATAACCCAGAG
>CANLTP010000103.1 GCA_947494085.1 Actinomycetota bacterium
AAAACGTAGCTACTACATCCCGAAAGAAGCCACCCTTCGGTATTGGCCAAATTGGTAAGTCATTTAGAAATGAAATTACCCCTGGAAATTTTATCTTCCGAACTCGTGAATTCGAACAGATGGAAATGGAATTTTTCGTAGTTCCAGGAACCGATGAAGATTGGCATCAATACTGGATTGATACTCGCCTTGATTGGTATAAGAATTTAGGAATCAATCCCGATCGTCTTCGCTTATTTGAACATCCGAAAGAGAAGTTGTCACATTATTCAAAGCGCACAGTTGATATTGAATACAAATTTGAATTCAACGGAACCGAATGGGGCGAGCTTGAAGGAATTGCGAGCCGAACTGACTTCGATTTGAAGGCGCATGGCGCGGCATCTGGAAAAGATCTCTCATGGTTTGACCAAGAGAAGAACGAACGTTGGGTGCCATTTGTAATTGAACCAGCAGCAGGCGTTGATCGCTGCGCACTTACCTTCATGATGGATGCATATACCGAAGATGAAGCTCCTAATGCTAAAGGCGAGATGGAGAAGCGGGCCGTTATGAAATTGGATTATCGCCTGGCACCAATCAAGGTTGCAGTTCTGCCGCTATCTAGAAATGCTGATCTATCACCAAAGGCACGCGATTTAGCTGCACAACTTCGCCAGAACTGGTCAGTTGATTTTGATGATGCTGGTGCAATCGGTCGTCGCTATCGTCGACAGGATGAAATCGGAACGCCATATTGCATAACGATCGATTTCGAAACTTTAGAAGATAACGCAGTAACAATTCGGGAACGCGACACAATGGCGCAAGAGCGAATCAGTATTGATCAAGTTCAAAATTGGCTTGCACCACGGTTGTTGGGTTGTTAACCACATCTCACAAACCACTAGTTCTTCCAATTGCCAATGGCCAATTCGAGAATAACCAGGTGGTTTTAAATACACCGGTTGTTCTTGCGCCAATGGCGGGCATAACAAACTCGGCGTTTCGCACACTCTGTCGCGAGCAAGGTGCTGGTCTATTTGTTTCCGAGATGGTTACAGCGCGAGCTTTGATTGAAAGACATCCAGAGACCATGCGGCTGATTACGCCAGGAAAAGGTGAGACACCTAGATCAGTTCAACTTTATGCAGTTGACCCAAGAGTTACCGAGATGGCAGTTAAGTTATTGATGGAAGAGAATTTAGCTGACCACATAGATTTGAATTTCGGTTGTCCGGTTCCAAAGGTAACAAGACGTGGTGGTGGATCGGCGCTTCCATTTAAACAGAATCTATTTTCTCAAATTGTTACTGCTGCAGTGAATGCAGCAAAGCCTTTTGGGGTTCCAGTAACCGTAAAGATGCGAATCGGAATTGATCCCGAGAATGAAACTTATTTAACGGCCGGGAAAGCTGCTGCAGATGCAGGAGTTGCTTGGGTTGCACTTCATTCGCGCTTTGCATCACAGATGTATGAAGGCCAAGCCGATTGGTCGGCTATCTCTAGATTAGTTGAACACCTTGCCCCAACTGGAGTTCCGGTATTAGGTAATGGTGATATTTGGTCGGGCGCTGATGGGGTTCGAATGATGAATGAAACCGGGTGCGCTGGCGTTGTAGTTGGCCGCGGTTGCTTAGGACGTCCTTGGTTATTTGGCGATTTAGTTGCAGCATTTAACGGTTCAGATTCCAGAATTACGCCGTCGCTCTTCGAAGTTCGCGACATAATTTTTAGACATGGTGAATTACTAATTGAATTCTTCGAAGCTGAAGGTCGTGCCATGCGAGATTTGCGTAAACACATGGCCTGGTATTTAAAGGGCTTTAGAGTTCCACGCGAACTTCGTAGCAAATTTGGAATGGTCGCTTCACTTGGCGAATTGGAATACTTACTTAGCCAACTTGAAGATCAACCATATCCAGTTGAAGTTGGTGAGTCACCAAGAGGAAGAACTAGCCATGGCCGCCCGGTCCACCTTCCTGATGGCTGGCTAAAAGATCCATTTGAAATCCCAGAAATAACAATTGATGATTCAGTCTCGGGTGGCTAATTTTGTTTCTTATCTTCAAAATAATTAAGCGAACAATCGCCACAATTTTGTTAGTAGTAATTGTTCTGCCGCTATATATTGGTGGTCGAGTTTGGTATACCGCTAATCACACCGAACCGGTCAAGAGTGATGCGATTATTGTTTTAGGCGCTGCGCAATTTGATGGCGTTCCTAGTCCAATTTTGGAGGCCAGGTTAGTGGAGGCGAAGCGAATATTTGAAAAGAAGTTAGCTCCTAGAATACTTACCGTAGGTTCAAAAGCCCCTGGCGATAGAACAACTGAGGCAGCAAGTGGCTTCTATTGGTTAGTTGACCAAGGTGTTGGAAAGAAATTTGTTGATTCAATTCCATATGGAAGAGATACCTTCGCAAGCACCAAGAGTTATGTCGGTGTTATGAAAAAATTGAATTTGAAATCTGCAATTATTGTCACCGATCAATATCACTGTCTTCGTGCAATAACTATGGCTGAAGATTTAAAGATATCTGCTACCTGCGCACCGACGAAGACCGGCCCGGCCTCTACGACCAATTCAAGTCTTCGCTATTTAGTTCGGGAAACCGGCGCTTATCTGGCCTATGTCACCCTTGGCAGGCATGGTATTCACCTGACTGATCAAGTTAAGAATTAGTTAAGGAGTTAGGGTTACCTCACTATGGTTTTAAAAGCAGCGGTTGAACACACGGGATACAACGAGTTTGATCGCGCCCGCTTTATTGATGAACCAGCAAAGAGATTAGGTCGCACCGAATTTGCACGAGATCGTGCTCGGATTATTCATTCTTTTGCGCTGCGCCGTCTTGCTGCGAAAACTCAAGTTGCAGTTCCATGGGCGACAGATTTTCCACGCACCAGACTTTCGCACTCACTTGAATGCGCACAAGTTGGTCGCGAACTTGGCGCCGCACTTGGCGCAGATCCAGATTTAATGGAAGGTGCATGTTTAGCGCATGACATTGGCCATCCACCCTTTGGGCATAACGGCGAGGAAGCGCTAAATCAAACTGCACTTAGCTGTGGGGGATTTGAAGGCAATGCACAGAGTTTTAGACTACTAGTTCGGTTGGAAGCAAAGACCGTTGATGCAGAAGGAATTTCACTTGGCCTAAATCTAACTCGTGCCAGCTTAGATGCCGCAACAAAATATCCATGGCCACGCGCAACAAATGCCCACAAGTTTGGGGTTTACGACGATGATCTAGATATCTTTAATTGGGTTCGCAAGGATGCACCAATTGGTAGCCAATCATTTGAAGCTCAGATTATGGATTGGTCTGATGATGTTGCATACAGCGTTCACGATCTAGAAGATGCGTTGGTTTCTGGTCAGGTAAAGCTTCATGATTTGACTAATGATTTTTCTGATATTTACAAAGATGCGCAATCCAATAATTTAGCGGATATTACAATTGATGAAGCAAGAGTTGCACTTGAAAATCTACAGCAACTCTCATGCTGGCCTAAAGATTATGATGGCAGCCATCGTGCTCTTGCCAGACTTAAAGATTTAGCAAGCCAATTAGTAGGACGTTTTGCACGTGCGGCCGAAGAAGAAACTCGGGCGCAATATGGCACCGGGCAATTAACCAGATACAACGCTAACTTGGTGGTTCCTCGTGCCCAGCATGTTGAGGTCGCCTTCTTAAAATCACTTGCCGGCTTTTACATTATCAATTCAGAACGCTCGGTTAAGCGTTATGACAATGAGCAAGCTTTAATTAATGAACTAGTTGCTGCAGTTCTAAAGGACGCTCCAAATACTTTAGAGTCCTTCTTTCTCCAAGATTGGCAGCGCGCAACAACTGATGCCGCAAGATTGCGGGTAGTTATTGACCAAGTGGCTTCGCTAACTGATCCAGGGGCGATCGCGCTTGCTGCGCGATTAAGATAACGCCATGGCTTCCGGTCGAATTCGCGATGAAGAT
>CANLTP010000104.1 GCA_947494085.1 Actinomycetota bacterium
TAGTGCACGCTTGGCGGCCGCCACATAAATATTGCCAGGACCGGTAATTACATCAACACCTTCGCAAACACCTTCGACGCCATATGCAAACATCGCGATGGCTTGAGCGCCACCAATTGCATAAACTTCGGTAATTCCAAGTAGTGCACAAGTTGCAAGGATTGTTTTATTTGGAAGGCCACCATTTTCAACTTGTGGTGGTGATGCAACCGCAATGCTTGCTACCTTCGCAATCTGTGCCGGCACTACATTCATAATTACTGAACTTGGGTATACCGCCCGACCGCCCGGCACATATAACCCAACCCGATCAACCGGTATTTGTTTGTGGGTTACTTCGCCACCAGCAACAACTTGAGTAAATATTTCACTGCGCAATTGATCTTCGTGTGCCTTAGTGATTCGGCGAATAGCTTCTTCAAGTGCTTTTCTAATTTCAGAATCAAGCGACGTCAGTGCTGATTCGATTTCTGCGATCGGAACTCGAATCGATTTTGGTCGAATCCCGTCGAACTTTTCGCATAGTTCTAATAAATCTGATTCCTTGCCATTTTTTACGGTCTCTAGAATCGGCGAGATAATTAAAAGCGCAGTTTCAATATCCAACTCTGCTCGTGGGAGTTCGTTGCGATATCCGATTTTTGATAAGGAACGCCCACGAAAATCAACAGTTCTAATAGCGGTGGGATTCACCCGCTAATTCTAATCTAAACCAGACAGTCGGGGCCGAGAATAGCCTTAAGGTCAGCGCTCAAACTTGGTGACGCAGTGACTCTTAGATCATCACCGATTTTCATAACTAGGCTCTTGCGACCATCATCGAGTTTCAAATGGACTTCACGTTTTCCAGGATGCGACCGGAGGATTTCTTTTATTCGGTCGACTACTGGAGGCGTGCAGCGAACGGTATCCATTGAAATAATTAGCGGTCCGGTTGGGGCAAGTGAAATATCAGGCATCGATAAATCTAGAGCCATAATTTTGACTTGTTCTTCGCGTTTATCGACTCGCCCTCTAATGACGACGATTCGATCTTCCATCAGATTCATTGAATGCTGGGTATAAGAATTTGAAAAGAACATTACGTCAACAGCGCCCTCTAAATCTTCAACCGTGACAATTGCCCAGGAATCCCCGCGTCTAGAAACCTTTCTTTGGATTTGAGTAATTAGTCCACCGATTGTGACGATCTGTTCGTGACCAACTGACTCATCATTAACTTGGCTAATTGGCATATCCGTTGATGAGCGAAGCAAATGTTCAACTCCCAAGAGCGGATGATCTGAAACATAAAGTCCCAGCATCTCTCGTTCGTAACTCAGAAGCAGTGCCTTTTCCCACTCTTGATTTGGAATTTCAATTTCAACGCTTGTGATCGTTGATGATGTCGATGACATTCCGCTTCCAAATAGATCAAATTGCCCGATAGATTCTGCGCGCTTTGCCTCCATAACAGAGTCAATCGCCTCGAGATAAATAAGTGTCAAACCTTTTCTTGGATGGTTCAGTGAGTCAAAAGCTCCACCTTTAATCAAAGATTCGATTGTTTTCTTGTTACAAACATTTGCATCCACCTTGGTGAGAAAATCCCCAAAGGATTCGTAGCGGCCAGCGGCCGCGCGATTTGCAACGATGGAGGCAACAACGTTTTCACCAACATTCCGGATTGCTGTTAATCCGAAGCGAATGTCGTTGCCTAGAGGTGTGTAATCTGATTGAGATTCATTCACATCAGGTGGCAATACTTTGATTCCCATTCGACGACATTCATTCAAATAGAGCGCACTCTTATCCTTGTCATCTCTAACGCTTGTTAACAGAGCTGCCATGTATTCGGTTGGATAGTTAGCCTTCAAATAGCCGGTCCAATACGAAACCATGCCATACCCAGCGCTGTGCGCACGGTTAAATGCATAGTCAGAGAATGGAATAAGAGTTTCCCATAATTTATCGATAGCCGACTTTGAGAATCCATTATCGGTCATACCTTTTTCGAAATTTACGTATTCCTTATCCAGAATATCTTTGTTCTTCTTACCCATTGCTTTACGTAGAAGATCTGCACGACCAAGACTAAATCCAGCAACCTTCTGCGCAATCGCCATTACCTGTTCTTGATAAACAATTAGGCCGTAGGTATCCCCCAAAATATCTGAGAGCACATCTACTAATTCCGGATGAATTGGAATAACTTCTTGTCGTTTATTCTTACGGTCTGCATAATCATTGTGCGCGTTTACACCCATCGGACCCGGACGGTATAAAGCAATAACGGCTGATATATCCTCGAAAGAATCTGGATTCATCTGTCTTAGAAGAGCTCGCATCGGCCCACCATCGAGCTGGAATACGCCAAGAGTTTCACCGCGTCCGAGTAATTGATAAGTCTTTAAATCATCCAAGGTCAAGGTTGCTAGATCTAAATCAATTCCTTGATTAGCCTTAATATTTAATAAACAATCATCTAATACTGAAAGATTTCGTAGACCAAGAAAATCCATCTTGAGTAACCCAATAGATTCGCAAGCTCCCATATCGAATTGCGTAATGATTGCGCCATCAGCTTCCCGGCGATGAATTGGAATTACATCTAATAGCGGTTCATTACTAAGAATTACACCTGCGGCGTGCACTCCCCATTGTCGCTTCAGCCCTTCAAGCCCGCGAGCAGTATCAACAATCCGTTTCGAATCTGGATCGAGTTCATAGAGAGATCTAAATTCTCCGGCCTCGCCATAGCGTTCATTATTCTTATCAAAGACTCCGGCAAGCGAAATATCTTTGCCCATGACAGATGGCGGCAGTGCTTTAGTTAATTTGTCTCCAATGGCATATGGATAACCAAGAACTCTGGTCGAATCTTTAAGCGCTTGCTTAGATTTAATTGTTCCGTAAGTAATAATCTGAGCGACGCGATCTTCACCATATTTCTGTGTCGCATAGGCAATCATCTCGGAGCGTCGTCTTTCATCGAAGTCCAAGTCAATATCAGGCATTGAAATACGTTCTGGATTTAGGAAACGCTCGAACAAGAGACCATGTTTGATTGGGTCCAGCGCGGTAATTCCAAGTGCATAAGAAACTAATGATCCAGCTGCCGAACCTCGGCCTGGTCCAACTCTAATTCCAACACTTCTAGCATGTGAACATAAGTCGGAGACCACTAAGAAATAACCTGGGAAACCCATTTTGATCATTACATCTAATTCATAATTCAAGCGTTCTTGATAAGCCGCATCAACTTTTCCATCTAACCTTGCGAGCAGACCAATATTCGCTTCTTTGCGTAGCCATGAATCTTCAGTTTCGCCAGAAGGAACTGAATACTGTGGCAGTAAATTCTCATTTTCGCGCATCGTCACATTGCAACGTTCCGCAATAAGCAACGTATTATCGCAAGCCTCTGGAATATCTGAGAATAATTTCCGCATCTCGGCCGCACTCTTTAAGTAAAACTCATCATTATCAAACTTAAAACGTTTGGGATCAGCGAGCGTCGATCCAGATTGAACACAGAGAAGTGCTTCATGCGAGGCCGCATCTTCGTGATGGGTATAGTGCAAATCATTTGTTGCTAGTAACGGCAATCCAAGCTCTTTGCCAAGCTTTAATAAATCAGCCTTCACTCTAGTTTCAATATCAATTCCATGATCCATAACTTCCAAGTAGAAATTCTCAGCACCAAAAATATCTCGGAAATCACTTGCCGCCTTTATGGCTTCTTTATATGCACCCATGCGCAATCGGGTTTGGATTTCGCCACCTGGACAACCAGTCGTTGCAATAATTCCAGTCGCATATTTAGAAAGTAAGTCGCGATCCATTCTAGGTTTGTAGTAATACCCTTCAAGGGATGCAAGAGATGAAAGCTTAAAAAGATTTGAAAGTCCTACATTATT
>CANLTP010000105.1 GCA_947494085.1 Actinomycetota bacterium
CGTCAAATGATTCAACTGGAACGTTGAAGTGGTGTTGGATACCTGGAAGATCGATAAAGCGAACATCAACAAGTTTTACATTCTCTTTCTTGATGTAAGCAAAAACTTCTGAAGAATTCTTAAACATTTCTCTCCCGATTTAGGATTTGGCCTCGTGGACAGGCGCTTCGCTGCGCCAGCCAATCTGGTTCTTGATGGGGAAAATATAGGCGGTTCACGTAAAAAACGGTTAACCGGCTTGTTACATTTATGTTTCACCTTTCAGGCGGGGTTGCGAGTGGCGAACAGATAGCCTTGGAACATGGTTAAAGCAGGCACGGGCCGTCGATTTCTGGCCCTTCTGATCGATTGGCTGATGTGTTTGCTCATATCTGGCATTGTCGGATTCGGCTCCAGGTCGCTTAGCACGCTAGCCATATTTTTCATCGAGGTCAGCATTTTGACCACCCTGCAGCAGGCTTCAGCTGGTCAGCGAATCTTGCGATTGCGGGTTGTTGATTTTACAAATTACGGAATAGTTCCAGCGAAGAAAATACTTATTAGAACTTTCTTGATTTGCCTAGTGCTTCCCGCCGTTTTTACTCGCGATGGCAGGGGATTGCATGACTGGGTTGCGAATTCTGTAGTTGTGAGAAACCCTAAAACTAAAGCTTAATTAACTCTAAATTAGCGCTTAGGAATTTTAGCGTTGCGATTCATCGCCATTGGTCCTTTAGGAATTGGCATGTTCAAACCACCAACAGCTTTGAGACGATTGCGAAGTTCGCGTAGCTGAATTTTATTTAACTTCTTTGGCAATTTCTTTAAATGCTTCTGCAATTTACGGAGTGGAACTTGACCGTTTCCATCACCAATAATTACTTCAGTGAGCGCGATACCTGGAATAAAGCGCTCCATTTTGCGACGCTCATCTTGCAAAAGTTGCTTAACTGCTGGACTACCTTCGCCAACAAGAACAATGCCGGCACGGCCAACACTTCGGTGAACCATGTCTTGATTACGAGCAACGCTTACAGCGGCAGTTGTTGTGAAACCTTTGCGAATTGCCATAAGCACTGACGCACCTGCTCCAAGTTGATCTTGGATTGAGAGAAAAGCAGCGGTATTCGCTTCGCGGGTAAAGACAAAGAAGGCAAATAGAAATGCAATCGGGAAGGCAATAATCGTGAAATAAACTGGATGATTAAATTGCAGTCCAAGAATTAGTCCAACACTTGTAACGACTATGAAAGAAAGCGCCATCCATAAAAAAGCGATTGGCCGGTGTTTGCGAACTAAGGCAGAGGCATCTTTCAGGACTTTCATCTGTCCCCGTTTTTCGCCGGGAACTTTCTCGGCCTTAGGTTTTCTCTTAAATAGTGCCATTACGCCTTCTCCTCTTTACTTGCTTTTTCGTTTTCCTTTTGTAGCAAATGCTCGGCCCATTCTATTTCAACTTGTTCAGGGGTTGGCGCAGTTCCGCCCAATCTGGCTGGTGCCCAACGTTGCCCTACGTGTGAATCTGGATAAGAATTTTGAACTTCCGTCAGAAGATCTTTCATTAATTGGCGTAACTTACTTTCAGCCTCATCTACATCTTCACCTTTTTTAACGATGAAGGGTTCGCCAAAGGCAACGGTGATTGGAAATTTGTTGCGCTTCCAGTTTGCCTTAACTTTTTTCGTAATTATTCGTTGGCTGCCCCAGACGATCGTAGGAATTATCGGAGTATCCGAACCCATTGCTAGACGGACCGCACCAGTTTTCAATTCCTTAATTTCAAAGCTTCGACTAATTGTTGCCTCTGGAAAGATTCCAATAATTTCACCAGCACGCAGATAACGAAGAGCAGCTACGAAAGAACTTGAACCACTCGAGCGGTCAACTGAGATGTGATGCATGCCGCGCATAAGTGGGCCGGCAATCTTGTGATCGAAGATCTCTTTCTTTGCCATAAATCGAACATATCTTTTACGTGGCAGAACTGCGGTTCCGGTTAGTGCAAAGTCAAGATATCCAATGTGATTAATCGCAAGGATTGCGCCGCCGGTTGCTGGAATGTGTTCGCTTCCTCGGAAATCAAATTTTAAACCTAAGTATTTCCATACAGTTTTTATCGTTACAACAACTGGGGGATAGACAAAATCACGCATCAGATATTGGCCCGTTTTTCTTGGGCTTGCTTATAAAGGCGGCCAGCGCGATAACTTGATCTAACAAGTGGTCCACTCATGACACCAGCGAAACCAATTTCATTTGCTTCGGCGCTTAGTTCAACAAATTCATTTGGCTTAACCCAACGCTCAACTGGATGATGTTTCGGGGTCGGGCGCAGATATTGAGTAATCGTGATTAAGTCACAACCTGCCGCATGTAAATCAACAAGGGCTTGGGTAACTTCTTCGCGAGTTTCGCCCATTCCAAGAATCAAATTTGATTTAGTAATGAGTCCAAATGCTCTGGCCTGAGAAATAACATCAAGGGAACGGTCGTATCTAAATGCTGGACGAATACGTTTAAAAATTCGGGGAACCGTTTCGAGATTGTGGGCAAATACTTCTGGCCGAGTTTCAAATACTTCATTTAACAAAATTGGATTACCACTGAAATCTGGTGCCAACATTTCAACACCAGTGCCGGGATTTAATTCGTGAACTTTGCGAATTGTTTCGGCATAAAGCCAGGCGCCTTCATCTTCCAAGTCATCGCGAGTAACACCTGTGATGGTTGCGTATTTGAGCTGCATGGCCTGAACAGATTCGGCAACGCGACGAGGTTCATCGCGATCTAGGGGATCGGGCTTTCCGGTATCAATGTTGCAGAAGTCGCAACGACGTGTGCACTTCTCACCACCGATTAAGAAGGTGGCTTCGCGATCTTCCCAGCATTCAAAAATATTTGGACATGCTGCTTCTTGGCAGACTGTGTGAAGTCCTTCTTTCGCAACGAGTGAGCGAAGAGCTGTGTATTCCGGCCCCATGATTGCGCGAGTTTTAATCCATTCCGGTTTACGTTCGATAGGAACAGCGGCATTGCGCGCTTCGATACGAAGCAATGGCCGACCCTCAGGTGCAAGTGTCATTCAGAAATCCGATCTAGGGCAAGCAAAACGTGGCGTTCTACAACGGGTAAAACCTCTGAAACTTTAATGTCTCTTCCCAACTCTTGCGCCAATGATGTGACACCTGTGTCAGTGAAGCCACATGGAGAAATCCGATCATACGCGGACATATCTGGATTTATATTAAGTGCAAAGCCGTGCATTGTTACGCCCTTTGCAACACGAATTCCGATTGCGGCAATTTTACGATCGGACTTTGCATCGCGAATCCAAACACCACTGCGTTCACAATATCTCTCAGTTTTCACAGAAAACTCTGAGCAAGCAGCTATTAACGCGTTCTCAATTTCGCGGACAAAACCAACAACATCATTGCGATTTCGCAACTTGACGATTGGATAACCAACAATCTGGCCTTCACCATGCCAGGTTATTTTTCCACCTCGATCAACATCAACAACGGGAGTTCCATCTATTGGGCGTTCATCTATTTGAGTTCGGTGCCCTGCGGTATAAACCGATGGATGTTCTAGCAAGATTAAAGTATTCGGAATACGGCCCTCGATGACACCTGTTTGTATCTCACGTTGGTATTCCCAGGCTTTTCTATATTCGACAACTCCTAAGTGTTCTACCGCTATCTGGCCAGAATTCACTCCGAGGCTAGAAGTCTTCGCATACATAGGTCTGAGCCTAAGGTAACCTACGGTTCTTAACCAATTAATAGACCAATTAATTGACCGATTAATAGGGCAATTGAATCGAAAGGCTTGGCATGTTCTCGGATACTAAATCAAAAACCTCAAAAATTAAGGGTCGCAAACCGCTATGGCTGGCTATCGTCGTT
>CANLTP010000106.1 GCA_947494085.1 Actinomycetota bacterium
ACACAAGCTTTAATCGTGCTATTCATTGCCTCACCAATATTTGTCCGCTACATATTTAGGCTGAAGAAGTTAAAGTCCACGGCTTCTCTAACTTCGAAGGGCTGGAACGGATGAAGCGCGTGCGGTCTATCGTAGAGAAGAATAGATTCAAAGGAGTCGTGACACTTAGCGCTCTTTCAACTCTGTCTATGATTTTTTTTGGGTTTCTTAGTAGCAGTAAAGAGAAGACAACTTTTGGCTTTGTCTTGAGTGATGAATGGGTAATTGTCAAAGAGTGGGCTATCAGTTCCGAAACTGGTTCTCGGATATTTTCTGGCCTAGCATTAATTGCAACCCTATTGGCGATCCTTGCAAACCGAAGAAATCGTTCAATCATTTTTCCAAATGCAATCGCATCCTTTGGAATTCTGATGGCATTTATAACTTGGGCTGCAGCTGGAAAATACATTCCCTTTACTGGTCTTTTTCAAGGTGCGTTATTGCTTGCTGTGCCTCTAGTTTTTGGTTCAATGTCGGGTTTAATCTGCGAGCGGTCGGGAGTTATCAACATCGCAATCGAAGGTCAACTTCTGGCAAGTGCTTTCGTTGCCGGTGTCATCGCAAGTCTTACCCAACAAACAATCTGGGGGTTAATAGCAGCGCCATTTGCCGGAGCCGCGATTTCCTTTCTCCTAGCAACCTTTGCTATTAAGTTCTCGGTAGATCAGGTCATTCTTGGTTTCGTACTTAATGTTCTGGTGATCGGACTTACAACATACTTATATAAGAAACTTCTTATCCCTTATCAATCAACCTGGAATACCTCACCAACCCTGGGAAATATCGAAATCCCATTGCTATCGAAGATTCCAGTTCTGGGACCAATATTTTTTAACCAATCAATTATCGTCTATTTGATGTATGCAATTGTTTGTGCAATCACCTTCGCCCTCTTTAAGACTAAATGGGGACTTAGAACGCGCGCTGTTGGCGAGCACCCAACCGCGGCAGACACCGTTGGTATCGATGTAAATAGATTACGTTTTAGAAATGTGATTATTGCTGGATTGGTCGCTGGAATTGGTGGTGCATATTTCACTATAGGTTCTGTCGGCTCCTTTGGAAAAGAGATGACATCCGGTGCTGGTTTTATTGCGTTAGCTGCATTGATTTTTGGAAAGTGGAATCCGATCGGATGTCTGCTAGCGGCTCTGCTATTTGGTTTCGCTGATAACTTACAGAGTACGCTTTCAATCATTGGTGTCTCCATCCCATCAGAATTTATGTTGATGGTTCCGTATATCGCGACGATCATCGCTGTGACCGGATTAGTAGGAAGGGTTCGAGCGCCAGCAGCTGATGGAATTCCATATAACCGTGGTGGCGCTAACTAGTTATGGAAATCAATTGGGATCAATTGCATGTCGAAGCAAAAGCAATAATGAAAAAAGCCTATGCGCCGTATTCAAAATTTCCAGTGGGAGTAGCTGCGCTGGTTGATGATGGCCGAATTATTTCTGGATGCAATGTTGAAAATGCTAGCTACGGACTCGGGCTCTGCGCCGAGTGCGGATTAGTTTCAAACTTAATCGCGAGCGGTGGTGGACGTTTAATTGCAGCAGTCTGCGTTGATGCGGATGGCAACTTCCTTTCACCGTGTGGGCGCTGTCGTCAACTGCTATTCGAACATGGTGGAAACACTTTGCTTTTCATGACACCAGATGGTCCAGCACCCATGTCTACTTTGCTGCCTTGGGCTTTTGGTCCGGATGATCTAGAAAAATGAGTGAAGCATTTGATGCGGTCGAAATAATTGGCGCTAAGCGCGACAGAAATGAATTAAGTGACCCACAGATTGATTGGGTGATTGACGCCTACACAAAGGGCGTTGTGGCAGACGAACAAATGTCTGCGCTGCTAATGGCAATTTTGTTAAATGGAATGAACTCTCGTGAAATTTCGCGTTGGACTGATGCGATGATCAACAGTGGCGAGCGAATGGAATGGTCAATGCTTGATCGCAAAACAGTTGATAAACATTCGACCGGCGGAGTCGGAGACAAAATTACTTTGCCATTAGCACCGCTAGTTGCAGCTTGCGGGGGAGCAGTGCCACAACTTTCTGGTCGCGGACTTGGCCATACTGGCGGAACGTTAGATAAGTTGGAATCAATTCCTGGTTGGCGGGCTGCACTTAGTAATGCTGAGATGTTAGAAGTTATAAAAAGTTGTGGTGCAGTAATTTGTGCAGCGGGTGCCGGTCTTGCTCCAGCCGATAAAAAACTTTATGCGCTTCGAGATGTGACCGGAACTGTTCAAGCAATTCCACTCATTGCATCAAGCATTATGAGTAAGAAAATTGCTGAAGGAACCAGCGCACTTGTTCTCGATGTTAAAACTGGTTCTGGTGCATTTATGTCTGACCCAAAGAACGCTAGTGAACTTGCAAGAGTGATGGTCGATTTAGGAACAAGAGCTGGTGTAAAAACTCGAGCACTTGTAACTGCAATGGATGTTCCACTTGGTTTGACTGCGGGCAACGCGTTAGAAGTGCGCGAAAGCATTGAAGTATTAGCAGGCGGTGGGCCAGCAGATGTTGTCGAACTGACTCTAGTCTTAGCTCGCGAAATGTTAGATGCTGCCGGAATTAAGCAACTTATGGATCCAGCAGATGCTTTAAAAAATGGTGCAGCTATGGATAGTTGGAAGAGAATGATTCGCGCTCAAGGCGGAGACCCGGATGCAAAACTTCCGGTAGCAAAAGAGAACATTAAAATTCTTGCCGACAAGGATGGAACGCTTTCATCAATGGATGCAATGAGCGTTGGTATTGCAGCTTGGAGATTGGGCGCTGGTCGTTCTAAGCAAGGCGAAAAGGTTTCATTTGGTGCTGGTATTGAAATTCATGCGAAGCCAGGCGCCAAAGTGAGTAAAGGCGATGTTATTTACACACTGCATGCTGATGATTCAACGCGATTCGATCGTGCACAAAGTGCGCTTCAGAATTCATTTGCGATTAGTCAGGATGGTTCAGTCGCCAATCGGTTACCGCTTATAATTGAGAAAATTGAAGGATGAGATGACACTTACAAGTATTCCAACGCCAGAACAGATTAAACGGTTACCCAAGGCAGTCATTCATGACCATCTGGATGGTGGCTTGCGCCCACAAACAATTATTGATTTAGCGGCTGAAATTAATTATCAACTTCCAGCAACAAAGGCAGATGAACTTGCTGATTGGTATTTCGACTCATGTAATTCAGGTTCACTTGAACGTTATCTTGAAACTTTCGAGCATGTAATTGCAGTGATGCAGACCCGAGAAGCAATTATCCGGGTGGCAAGTGAATGTGCTTTAGATCTTGCTCGAGATGGTGTGGTTTACGCCGAAGTTCGCGGTGCTCCAGAACTCTTTACTCAACAAGGGCTCACACTCGATGATGTCATTGAGGCAACAATTGAGGGCTACCGCCAAGGCGAGAAAGCAGCCGCAGCTGAAGGTTTCACAATCCGCGTTGAATCCATCTTGTGTGCACTTCGTCAAAACTCTTTCGCACAAGAAATTGCTGAAAAAGTTATCAAGTATCGCGACCTAGGAGTCGTCGGTTTTGATATCGCTGGACCTGAAGATGGTTTTCCGCCTACCAACCAACTCGATACTTTTAATTATCTCCGCCAAGAAGATGCACACTTTACGATTCACGCCGGTGAGGCTTATGGCTTGCCCTCAATTTGGCAAGCAATTCAAATGTGCGGGGCCGAAAGATTAGGTCATGGCGTGCGCATAATTGAGGACATTGATTTCACTGGCGCTAAACCAAAACTTGGCAGACTTTCTGCATATGTTCGTGATCGCCGAATTCCACTTGAACTCTGTCCGACTTCAAATTTACAAACCGGAGCA
>CANLTP010000107.1 GCA_947494085.1 Actinomycetota bacterium
ATAAGACACGTGAAGTCACAGATCTTGCGATTTGTGCTGGGCTAATCCTAAAGGATGCCAAGGGGTGCTAATTACGCCCTTAAAACTCATCAAGCTCTTGGATGTGCCTGCTCGTATGCGGTTTTGAGGCGTTCAGGCGAAACGTGTGTGTAGATCTGGGTCGTGGCGAGGGAAGAATGCCCCAAAATCTCCTGGACGGTTCGCAAGTCTGCTCCCCCTTCAAGCAAATGCGTTGCAGCTGTATGACGAAGTCCGTGGGGGCTCATATGAGAACCAATCGCTTCCATCGCATCATAAACAACTTCCCGAACTGTGCGCTGATCAATTCGCTTTCCACGACTACCAAGAAAAACTGCGTCATCAGAATTTGTATTAGCAAATTCGCTTCTTCCAGTGCTTAACCAATTCTTAACTGCGGCAAGTGCGGGTAGACCAATAGGCACTACGCGTTCTTTGTCGCCTTTACCTAAAACCAATAACGTATGTCGTTCCCAATCAATATCTCTGATATTTAAACCACAGATTTCTGATACTCGAATTCCAGATGCATACAAGGTTTCTATCATTGCTAAGTCGCGAATGTTAAGTGGAGTTGGGTCTTCCCCAGCTTTAGCAACAATCGCATCTAAAACTATTTGGGTCTGGGAATGATTTAAAACTTCAGGCAATGTTTTGTGGGCTTTTGGAATTGCTAAATCAGAGCCAATATCTGAAGGAATCCAGCCCTGGCTTGCAGCCCAATAAGTGAAAGCGCGGATTGAAACTATTCGGCGAGCGAGTGTTGCTCGAGATAATCCGGTTGATTGTAAGTTGGCAAGCCAAGAGCGAATATGTGAAATTTGTAGCTCTGAGAATTCGGTTATCCCAAGTTTTGCAATGTGAGCCAAGAATGATTCAAGATCACTTACATACCCGCGAATTGAATTATCGGCCAGGTTTCGAACCAGCGCCAAGTGCTCTTCATATTTAGCAACTAGCTCGGCACTCATGCTTAAAGGTTACTCGGGTTTTCTTCCCTGAAGTAGTAAACCGAATGTGACTGCATCTTCAAGTGCCATAACTGATGCGGCAATAACATTCTCATGAACTCCGATGGTGCTCCACTCGGTTGTGCCATCAGTGGTTTCGACCAAAACTCTTGTTATAGCGCCAGTTCCAAGTCGACCTTCAAGGATTCGAACCTTGTAATCTGTTAACTCTAACTTCTCTAGTTCTGGGTAAAACTTAAGTAAGCCAGAACGAAGTGCAGTGTCGATGGCATTAACCGGACCATTTCCAGATCCTTGAGATTCAATCTGGTTTCCGCCAGCAGAGATAACTAATGAGGCTGTTGAAGTGACTTTATTGTTTGCATCGCGGCTAACAGTTGTATCCCACTTCTCAACTTTGAAGAAAGTTGCACGCTTTCCATCAATCTCTTCGCGAAGTAGCAATTCAAATGAGGCATCTGCGGCTTCAAAGGTGAAGCCCCGTGATTCCATCTCTTTCACGCGTTCTACAACTCGACCAACAACTTCTTTATCGTTTCCAATTGCAATACCAAGTTCTTCAGATTTCAATTCAATTGATGCGCGGCCAGCCATTTCAGATACCAACATCCGGCGATCATTTCCAACGCTAGATGGCTCTTCATGTTGATACATCGCAGGATCAACCTTGATTGCACTTGCATGTAGCCCGGCCTTGTGAGCAAATGCAGATACGCCGACATAAGGTTGACGGGCACTTGGTGCCACATTTGTAACTTCTGCAACTGCATGTGAAATTCTAAAAGCTTCTTGAAGTGAACCTTCTGGAAGGACTTTCTGCTTCATCTTCAATTCAAGATTTGCGATGATGCTTACAAGATCAGCATTGCCGGTTCGTTCACCATATCCATTTAAAGTTCCTTGAACATGTGTGACTCCGGCTGCAATCGCAGCAAGTGAATTTGCTACTGCGCATCCGGTGTCGTTGTGGCAATGGATTCCGAGGCGAGCACTTGATGCAGTTAGGACGTCATGGACAACCTGTGAAAGTTCATCTGGCAACATGCCGCCGTTGGTGTCACAAAGTGCAATTACATCTGCGCCAGCTTCTGCTGAAACTCGAACAACTTCAAGTGCATAAGCCTTATTTGATTTATAGCCATCGAAGAAATGCTCGGCATCTAAAAATACTCGTTGGCCACCAGCCCGCAAGAATTCAATTGATTCCTTAATCATTGCTAAGTTCTCATCAAGATTAGTTTTTAAAGCAAGATCAACATGTCGATCATGGCTCTTTGCAACAAGTGTTACACCAGCAGCACCAGAATCTTGAAGTGCGCGAAGCAAAACATCATCTGCCGCTTTAACATTTGGTCTGCGGGTTGCACCGAATGCCATGAAGGTTGCATTCTTAAGTTTTAATTCGGTCTGTGCGCGCTTGAAAAATTCTGTGTCTTTAGGGTTCGCACCAGGCCAGCCGCCTTCGATAAAACCAACACCTAAATCATCCAAGTGGCGAGCGATTGCCAACTTGTCATGCACCGAGAGGTTTAAACCCTCTTGTTGGGCACCGTCTCTGAGTGTGGTGTCATATATATGAAAGTTGTCATTCATTTAGCAGACCTTCACGTTCCAGCCATGTTTATCTTCGATAACTCCATGTTGGATCCCGAGAAGTGTTTCGCGAATCTGCATTGTTATTGGACCTGGCTTACCGTCGCCAGTTGTCCAAGTTCCGAATTCACTCTTTGCTGCGCCGACTGCGCTAACTACTGCGGCAGTTCCACAGGCAAATATTTCTGTGATTTCACCACTAGCTACACCATCGCGCCAGTCATCAATCGAAAGCATGACTTCTTCGACTTTGTAACCTAAATCTTTAGCAACTGTAAGAATTGAATCGCGAGTGATTCCAGGAAGTAAGGTTCCAGTCAGCTTTGGAGTAATAACGGTGGCATCCTTTCCAGAACCTTTAACGAAGTAAAGATTCATTCCACCCATCTCTTCAACCCAGCGACGCTCGACTGCATCCAACCAAACAACTTGATCGCAACCCTTGGTAGCAGCTTGCTTCTGCGCAACGAGTGAAGCCGCGTAGTTTCCACCACATTTAGCTTCGCCAGTTCCACCAATTGCAGCGCGCACATACTCTGTTGAAATCCAAACAGTCACAGCATTTGCAGCATTAAAGTAAGCGCCTGCTGGTGTTGCGATGAGAACATATTTGGCCTGATTAGATGGGCGAACTCCGAGTCCAACTTCAGTTGCAAACATAAATGGTCTTATATAAAGGGACTCGCCAACTTTCATTGGAACCCATTTACGATCTTGCTTTACTAAAGTAGTAATTGTTTCAATAAATTCTTCAACGGTAAGTTCTGGCAGCGCTAAACGTGCCGCACTTCTAGCAAATCTGCGGGCATTTGCATCTGGGCGAAATAACGAGATGCTGCCATCAGGTTGGGAATATGCCTTCATGCCTTCGAAAATTTCTTGACCATAATGAAATACGGCAGTTGCGGGATCTAAAGTTATTGGGCCGTATGCATTTAATTGGGCATCGCTCCAACCGTTAGCTTCGCTCCAGTCAATTGTGACCATGTTGTCGGTGTAATACTTACCAAAGCCACCAGCTGCGATTTTTTCATCGCGCTCGGCATCCGGAACGGGATTTGGATTAGGGTTTAAATTTATTTTCATTTTGCACCAGAAGCACCAGCAGCAAGTGCATTGCCAACTTCAACCGTGCTGCGCTTTGCGTCCCCACGAGTTAATAGATCGGCAGCAACTGCGCGCTCGATATCAGCAGCAGCATCAGTTAAACCAAGATGAGAAAGCATCATTGCAACTGACATAACCGTTGCGGTTGGATCAGCGATTGATTTACCAGCAATATC
>CANLTP010000108.1 GCA_947494085.1 Actinomycetota bacterium
TTCCTAGAGATGGTGAACAGTCGATGAGAATGTCATCATATTGATCAATAATTGGCTCGAGTAATCTACGCAATTTGTGCTCTTTCGCTATCTCGGACACGAAGGCGGCATCCGCTGCAGCTAAGTCTTTATGTCCCCGAATAAAATCGAGACCTGGGACATTTGATTTCAATATGAATTCAGATATGTTCGCTTGGGAATCATTCAATAGATACCAGATGGAACCATATTGCTCTTTAATTTGTTGGGGTTTAATTCCAAGACCTGTTGTCATGCTTGCTTGCGAATCAAAGTCAATTAGTAAAACTCTACGTCCAAGTTCCGCGAGAGCTGCACCAAGATTGATGGTCGTCGTTGTTTTACCAACTCCACCTTTTTGATTTACGACTGAAATAACTCGAGCAGGTCCAGGTGCGGGCGGAGTTTTGATTTGAGGAAAATCGCGCAATTTCTTACCGAGAACGCTAGAGGTCGCCGAAAGTTCCTCTTCACGAATTGTCGATTTAGTTCCTAAGCGAGAAACCTTCGAATTGCTTTTTGCCATGACCGGACTCTACGGCGGTGCGATTGGGTGTGCAAGCGTAAGTGCATTACCTTTGCGCCATGAATGCCATGAATGAAGGCGCAATCGAAGATACACAAGCTCAAGTTTTGGGTTCAACGGCTGATGCACCAGTGGGCTTCTCTGTTCATTTATCAAATTTTGAAGGTCCATTCGATTTGCTTCTCCAGTTGATCTCACGCCACAAGATGGATGTAACGGAGGTCGCGCTGAGCGTTGTAACCGATGATTTCATCGCTTATATCCGGGCCCTTGAGGGGTCGGAAGATGGCTGGGACCTCGAGAAAACGACCGAGTTTCTGGTTGTAGCTGCCACACTCCTGGATTTGAAGGCGGCCAGACTTCTGCCCAGCGGGGAGATTGAGGATGAGGGCGATCTTGCCCTATTGGAAGCTCGAGATCTTCTCTTCGCCCGGTTGTTGCAATACCGTGCATTCAAGTCGATAGCAACGATCTTTAGCGAGCGATTGGCCAGAGAAGAGCGAAGTTTCGCCCGTGTGGTGGCTCTAGAGGCGCAATTCGCAACTTTGTTGCCAGAGGTCCTGATTGGTGTGGGAGCGGAGCGCTTTGCTGCTATCGCGCAAAGAGTTCTAGCACCGAAAATTACGCCGACCGTGGGAATTGCCCATATCCATAGTCCGCTGGTGAGCGTGGCTGAAGAGGCAGTCATTATCGTAAACGAGTTGCGAAGGACTGGAAAAAGCACTTTTCGTCATCTGATAAGCGATGCAAGCTCGGTTTTGGTAGTCGTAGCCAGATTTTTGGCTCTGCTTGAGTTGTATCGTGAGGGAGTTGTCCGTTTTGAACAGGTAATTGCATTGGGTGAATTGGCTGTAACTTGGACCGGCAGCGCCGAAGGAGAGATTGAAGTTAGTGATGAATTCGATATTCCGTTAGTTCAATCCGAAGATAATACAAATGGAGAGTCAAATGTCTAATCTTGAACTTAATAGATCACTAGAAGCAATACTCATGGTCGTGGATGAGCCAGTATCTGAGCTCATTTTGGCTCAAATTACTGAGACTCCCACAGAAATGGTCATTAGCGCTCTTCAGGAGTTAGCCCATGAGTATGAGGAATCTGGGCGCGGTTTCGAATTGCGCCAAATTTCAGGGGGATGGCGCTTCTATAGCCACCCAGATCTCTCACCGATAGTCGAGAAGTTTGTTCTTGATGGCCAACAATCACGCTTAACTCAGGCGGCCCTTGAGACGCTTGCGGTAATTGCCTACCGCCAGCCGGTTTCCAGAGCTCGAGTATCTGCAATTCGTGGCGTAAATGTCGAAGCAGTTATGAAAACCTTGGTTACCAGGGGACTGGTAGAGGAGAGCGGAATTGAGCATGAAACTGGGGCGATTCTCTACAGCACAACCAGTTTCTTCCTGGAGAAGTTAGGGCTCAACAACGTGAATGATCTTCCGGCGCTAGCTCCGTTCTTACCGGATGTAGATGCGCTCGATGAAGTGCTGTCTACGCTCACAGATTAGGTCCATCGATCCTCTTTCTTCAATTTTTGATTAGGGACAATCTAGATATTGCCGTAGCCTAGGGCTACAAGAATTTACAAAAATCAAATTCCACGCTGTTGAAGCTGTTGAAGAAAGAAGTGTTATGGGTCTTATACGTCTACAAAAAATCCTTGCTGATGCCGGTATCGCAAGCAGAAGAGCAAGCGAACAGATGATTCTCGATGGCCGGGTAAGCGTTGACGGTTCTCAGATTTTTGAGCTTGGAAGTAAGTTCGACCCAGAAATCTCTAAAGTTGAAGTTGATGGTGAAGCAATAAAGCTAAATAAGACTAAGACTTATCTTGCTTTTTATAAACCTAGAGGCGTAATTTCCACCATGTCAGACCCGGATGGACGAGCCAATTTAGGCGACTTCTTTGAGGGTAGGAATGAACGTCTATTTCATGTTGGCCGGTTGGATAAAGAGAGCGAAGGACTAATTCTTCTTACCAATGATGGATCTTTCACGCATAGAGCAACTCATCCAAGTTACGGCATGAACAAAAAATATCTCCTGGAGATAGAGGGACAATTCCTGAAAGAGCATATAGATCAGTTATTGAAGGGCGTGGTTCTAGAAGATGGAATGGCTCGAGCTCTTGAGGTCAAGGTGGTGCGAGAGGTTAACCCGAAGTATCACTGGGTCGAAGTATCAATCCACGAAGGTAGATTTCATATTATTCGTAGGATGTTCGAGTGCTTGGAGATTGAGGTCCTTCGCCTGATCCGAACCGACTTTGGGCCGATCTCGATCGGCGAAACCAAGGAGGGTCGTTGGCGCACTCTGAACTCGGTGGAACTGGAAAACTTATATAAGGTTTTAAAGTTAAATCTATAAATAGAAATACTGAAAGTAAATTTACAAATATGTCTATATTCATGCTAACTGCAAATGTTGATATATCACCTTTTTTTAGCGTAATATAGGGAAGAAATATCTATTTATAGATACTGACGCCCACGAATCTTATTGAATTTTTATTTTGTCGATATTTTTAAACAACTATAAATCGATAAACGTTTTAATTATTAAAGAGGCTTAAAGCTTTCCCCTGAAAAGATCCTGCAGGGTAGAATTTCCCAATGAAATCGGTCAGAGCGTTTCGGGGAGCAACCCAGCTGTCAGCGGATTCTAAGGCTGAGATGCGGGAAGCTGTAGTTGAACTCTTGGGCGAGATACTGTCGGCCAATTCGGTAAGCAACGATGATTTGATCTCAATCCTGTTTACGGCGACACCAGATCTTCAAAGCGATTTCCCGGCTGCCGGAGTCCGAGAGCTCGGACTAGTAGATGTACCTTTAATTTGTGCCCAGGAATTGGACGTTAAAGGCTCACTTCCTAGGACTATTCGCCTTCTGGTTCATGCGAATTCTTCCCTTTCGCGAAGCCAGGTGACACATATTTACCTCCGTGGTGCATCAGTTCTGCGGCCTGACCTGGCCAAGAAAGCCAGTAGTTCGAGCACTAATTTAGAGATTGATAGCGAGAAGTGACTCTAAAGGGGCCGATAAAGATAATCGGTTGTGGCTTAATCGGAACTTCGATAGCGCTCCGCTTGAAAGAGGACGGACTCAATCTGATTCTTTCGGACACCAACAAGTCGAACTTGGATTTAGCCTCTGATCTACTTGGCATCAAAGAAATTTCAAACGATCCAGCCTTAATATTGATTGCTGTTCCACCAGAACAAGTATTTGACGTCGCGAAAGCAGAA
>CANLTP010000109.1 GCA_947494085.1 Actinomycetota bacterium
CTCTGCAGCAGTCTCAACGCTTTCGGGAGGAAATAAGCAGAAAGTAGTAATTGCCCGCGAACTTTCGCGCCCAATTAAGGTTCTCGTTGCATCTCAGCCGACTCGCGGGCTAGATGTGGGATCAATTGAATTTGTACATGAACGCATCTTGAAGGAACGCAATAATGGCAATGGAGTCCTCCTATTTAGCATTGAACTAGATGAAGTATTAGCGCTGGCAGATCGAATAGCTGTCATGTATCGGGGCGAAATAATTGAGATTGTTGACTCGAATATTTCTAGAGATGACCTTGGTCTTCTAATGGCAGGGGCTACACAGCAGAAGGCGGGCTCATAGTGCGCGGAATGTTTTCTAGAATAGCTCAGAGCTTAAAGTTACCAGCGCTCTCATTCTTTTTAGCTTTCACAATTAGCGGTTTATTGATTGCGCTTTCAGATGCAAAAGTTTTGGAAAAAATTGGCTCACCAATAGAATTTTTGAAGGCAGCTCTTTCGAGCGTTGGTAATGCATACCTGTCACTGTTTCAAGGCGCGATATACGATTCAAAGTTGGCCAGTGGTAAGAACTTCTTCCAAGGGTTCTATCCCTTATCTGAAACAATCGTTATTTCAACACCACTCATTCTCACCGGGCTATCTGTTGCTCTCGCCTTTAAATCGGGACTATTTAACATCGGCGCCCAAGGTCAATTTATTTTCGGAGCTATTGGCGCCTCATATGTCGGATTTAGCTTCCAGCTGCCAGCCCTAATTCATATCGCCCTTGCATGTTTTGCCGGCATAGCTTTTGCAGCTATCTGGGGTGCGATTGTTGGAATATTGAAAGCCCGAACTGGAGCACATGAAGTCATTTTGACGATCATGATGAATTACATTGCAGCCTATTTCATCTTATGGCTTTTAAAGACAAAGCCGTTTTTAAGGCCTGGGCGCTTTGATCCAATTGCCCCAGATGTTCTTGAAAGTGCGCGTCTCCCATTGCTCGCGGGAGCAAATTCGCGAATCCATGCCGGAGTTTTCATAGCGCTAGTGGCTTCAGCTTTTGTTTGGTGGCTTCTAGCAAAAACCACAATTGGTTACAAATTCCGAGCAGTTGGAGCTAATAATAAAGCAGCGAGAACTGCCGGTATATCAGTCCCATTTGTTTTAACCGGAACCATGGCTATTTGTGGTGGTTTAGCAGGCCTAGGCGGAGCAGTCCATGTTCTTGGAAGCGAGTATGCACTTACGGCAGATATCGCAGGCTCTTTTGGTTTTGACGCAATCACTGTTGCATTACTTGGACGCGCCCAACCAATTGGTACCGTCTTTGCAGCATTGCTTTTTGGCGCTCTGCGGGCCGGCGGGAGAGCGATGCAATCAAACACCGGAACTCCTTTAGATATTGTTTTAGTCACACAAGCTTTAATCGTGCTATTCATTGCCTCACCAATATTTGTCCGCTACATATTTAGGCTGAAGAAGTTAAAGTCCACGGCTTCTCTAACTTCGAAGGGCTGGAATGGATGAAGCGCGTGCGGTCTATCGTAGAGAAGAATAGATTCAAAGGAGTCGTGACACTGACTGTTCTTTCAACTCTGTCTATGATTTTTTTTGGGTTTCTTAGTAGCAGTAAAGAGAAGACAACTTTTGGCTTTGTCTTGAGTGATGAATGGGTAATTGTCAAAGAGTGGGTTATCAGTTCCGAAACTGGTTCTCGGATATTTTCTGGCCTAGCATTAATTGCAACCTTATTGTCAATCCTTGCAAACCGCAGAAATCGTTCGATCATTTTTCCAAGTGCAATCGCATCTTTTGGAATTCTGATGGCATTTATAACTTGGGCTGCAGCTGGAAAATACATTCCCTTTACTGGTCTATTTCAAGGTGCGTTATTGCTTGCTGTGCCTCTAGTTTTTGGTTCAATGTCGGGCTTAATCTGCGAGCGGTCGGGAGTTATCAACATCGCAATCGAAGGTCAACTTCTGGCAAGTGCCTTCATCGCTGGCGTTATCGCAAGTCTTACCCAACAAACAATCTGGGGGTTAATAGCAGCGCCATTTGCCGGAGCCGCTATTTCCTTCCTCCTAGCCACATTTGCAATTAAGTTCTCGGTAGATCAGGTCATTCTTGGCTTCGTACTTAACGTTCTGGTGATCGGACTTACAACATACTTATATAAGAAACTTCTTATCCCTTATCAATCAACCTGGAATACCTCACCAACCCTAGGAAATATCGAAATTCCATTGCTGTCGAAGATTCCAATTCTGGGACCAATATTTTTTAACCAATCAATTATCGTGTATTTGATGTATGCAATTGTTTGTGCAATCACCTTCGCCCTCTTTAAGACTAAATGGGGGCTTAGAACGCGCGCTGTTGGCGAGCACCCAACCGCGGCAGACACCGTTGGTATCGATGTAAATAAATTACGTTTTAGAAATGTGATTATTGCTGGATTGGTCGCTGGGATTGGTGGTGCATATTTCACTATAGGTTCCGTCGGATCCTTTGGAAAAGAGATGACTTCCGGTGCTGGTTTTATTGCGTTAGCCGCATTGATTTTTGGAAAGTGGAATCCGATCGGATGCCTGCTTGCGGCTCTGCTATTTGGTTTCGCTGATAACTTACAGAGTACGCTTTCAATTATTGGTGTCTCCATCCCATCAGAATTTATGCTGATGGTTCCTTATATCGCAACAATCATCGCTGTGACCGGATTAGTAGGAAGGGTTCGAGCGCCCGCAGCTGATGGAATTCCATATAACCGTGGTGGTGCAAATTAATTATGGATATAAATTGGGAAAAGTTAAATGTCGAAGCAAAAACAATAATGAAAAAAGCCTATGCGCCGTATTCAAAATTTCCTGTAGGAGTAGCTGCGCTGGTTGATGATGGTCGAATAATTTCCGGTTGTAATGTCGAAAATGCTAGCTACGGACTTGGGCTTTGCGCCGAATGCGGATTAGTCTCAAACTTAGTCGCAAGTGGTGGTGGACGTTTAGTTGCTGCAGTCTGCGTTGATGCGGATGGCAACTTTCTTTCACCGTGTGGGCGCTGCCGTCAACTGCTATTCGAACATGGAGGAAACTCTTTGCTTTTCATGACACCAGATGGTCCAGCACCCATGTCTACTTTGCTGCCTTGGGCTTTTGGTCCGGATGATCTAGAAAAATGAGTGAAGCATTTGATGCGGTCGAAATAATTGGCGCTAAACGCGACAGAAATGAATTAAGTGACCCACAGATTGATTGGGTGATTGACGCCTACACAAAGGGCGTTGTGGCAGACGAACAAATGTCTGCGCTTCTTATGGCGATTTTGTTAAATGGAATGAACTCTCGAGAAATTTCGCGTTGGACTGATGCGATGATCAACAGTGGCGAACGCATGGAATGGTCAATGCTCGATCGCAAAACCGTTGACAAACATTCGACCGGCGGAGTCGGAGACAAAATTACTTTGCCTCTTGCCCCACTTGTTGCGGCGTGCGGGGGAGCAGTTCCACAACTTTCTGGTCGCGGACTTGGCCATACTGGTGGCACGCTAGATAAGTTGGAATCAATTCCTGGTTGGCGCGCTGCACTTAGCAATGCTGAAATGTTAGAAGTTATAAAAAGTTGTGGTGCAGTAATTTGTGCAGCGGGTGCGGGTCTGGCCCCAGCCGATAAAAAACTTTATGCACTTCGAGATGTGACCGGAACCGTTCAAGCAATTCCACTCATTGCTTCAAGCATTATGAGTAAGAAAATTGCTGAAGGAACCAGTGCACTAGTTCTCGATGTTAAAAC
>CANLTP010000110.1 GCA_947494085.1 Actinomycetota bacterium
TTTGCTCGGATTTGCACTCTCCTCGCTTGCAAAGAAAATTCCTAATCTTGATTTAGACCGTGTTGATGATGTGATGATCGGTGATTCAAATGGTGCCGGTGAAGATAATAGAAATGTTGCTCGCATGGGTTCTCTGCTTGCTGGATTTCCAGTAACAATCCCAGGTGTGACAATAAATAGATTGTGCGGTTCCGGAGCAGAAGCAATTATTCAGGCTTCGCGCGCAATTAGAAGTGGTGACAGTGATTACATAATTGCTGGCGGTGTTGAAGTAATGAGTAGGGCGCCATGGATTGTTGAACGAACAAGTAAAGAAGAGCCAACAAATCCAGTTTTTAATCAATCAACTGTTGGTTGGCGACTTACAAATCCTTTATTTCCAGCACATTGGACTGCAAGCTTAGGAAGATGTTCGGAAGAAGTTGCGGAAAGATTTAATATTTCTAGACAGGCACAAGATGAATGGGCACATCGTTCGCATCAGTTAGCTGCAGCCGCTTGGGATAAGAAATTGCATGAAGGTTTTGTAGTTCCATTTGGTGAAGTAGTTAAAGATGAATCAATTCGCGCAGATGGCACATTAGAAAAGTTGGCATCACTTCCTTCAGTTTTCTCAGAAAATGGCGCCGGAACTGCCGGCAACTCATCTCCTTTAAATGATGGCACCGTTGCGATGTTAATTACCGATCGCGCTGGAACAGATAACTTGGGGCTAGCTGGAATTGGTCGAATACTTGGTGCACAAGTAACAGCAACAAATCCAAATGAATTTACCTTGGCTCCGATTTCTGCAATTCATAAAGTTTTGGCGCGCACCGGTAAGAAATTTAGCGATATTAAAGTCTGGGAAATTAACGAAGCATTTGCATCTATGGTCCTGACGGTTCTGCATGAAGTTCCAGAAATTGACCTTGCTAAGGTAAATATCAATGGTGGCTCGATTGCAATTGGACACCCTGTTGGTGCATCGGCTGCCCGAGTTGTTGTTGATTGCGCCCGAGAATTAAAACGTCAAGGTGGCGGAATCGGTATTGCCGCTGCATGTATTGGTGTTGGTCTGGGCGTTGCAATAGTTGTAGAAGTCAAAGGGTAAAGTGCGCACATGATCGCAATTAAGGATTTCACTGACGTTACCTACACAACCGATAGCGGCGTAGGCATAATTACGATTAACCGACCAGATCGCTACAACGCACTTCGTGGTCGCACCGTTGATGAATTACTTGCAGCATTTAAATATGCCTGGGTCGATCAAGAAGTTGGTTCCGTTATTTTGACTGGTGCTGGCGAAAAAGCTTTCTGCACTGGCGGCGATCAGAAAGAGCGCGCTCAAACCGGTGGTTATGGTGAAACTGAAACCGGAATGTTTGAAATTGAATCGCTACACAAACTAATTAGAGCAATTCCAAAACCAGTTATCGCAGCAGTAAATGGTTTTGCCATCGGTGGCGGACATGTTCTGCATGTGCTCTGCGATCTTTCAATCGCATCTACTAATGCAAAATTTGGTCAAGTTGGTCCGCGCGTTGGTTCTTTTGATGCCGGATTTGGTTCTGCCTATTTAGCTCGCGTTGTTGGCGAAAAACGTGCCCGCGAAATTTGGTTTCTCTGCGAACAATATGATCCAGAAACAGCTGAACGTTGGGGCTTAGTAAATAAAGTTGTTGCACCAGATCAATTAATGGTGGCATCGATGGAATGGGCAAAGAAAGTTGCCGCGCTATCTCCTACTGCGCTTAAAGCTTTGAAGCATTCATTCAACGCTGACTCTGATCACATCATGGGAATTCAATCACTTGCTTTCGATGTTCTCGATCTTTATACAAAGACAGATGAAGCAAAAGAAGGTGGTGCTGCATTTACTGAGAAGCGAGCACCAGACTATTCAAAATTCCGAAAGAATTAGTTTTCGCCTTCTTCAGCAATCGCATAATTTGTAAGATCGGTTCGGGCATCCCAAAGTTCTGGAAAGAACGTAAAGCTATTTAGTCTGGCCAGAATTTCGACTGGAGTTCCTTGAGTTCCGGAAACTTTTAAGCCAATACTTCTTTCAACAACTTTGAAGTGGCGATGGCGCCACAAATACATGCGTTCATCTAGTTCTACCAAAGCTTCGGCAAGTAGGTAAATGTCTTCGAACTCGGTATGACGAACAAAGAGTTGCACGAGATCTAAGTTAGCTGCTGCGAGTAAACGCTTAAACTCAACACCTAGGCCTGGTATGGCCTTGCGAATCGAATTCATTCCTGGTGAATCAAAGCCAGAACCATGCCCAAGTGCGCGACGCACCTGTTGGTAATCCCAAGGTGACATCTGTTCCAACATATCTAAAGCATCGTGGCAATATTTAATATCCAACATCATTCTTGGAAAGAGGCGAAGTGCTGCGCGAATTTCATCTTTCTTTAAATGCTCAAGGGCTTGAATGGCTTCTGCTGTGCAGTGTTTTAGCCAAATTTCAGAGGTTTGGTGAACAACGGTAAAAAGTAGTTCGTCGCGATGCTTCCAGGTTTCAGGAACTGGTTGCAGACTTAATAATTCAACTGTGCGGATGTAACGCTCGTAATCCGAGTTTCCTGCACCTTCCAAGATTTGATCTGGACCGTATGCCATTTTTTATTCCTTCTACTAGTGGATATTAGTTGGGCATCATCCGGCCACCGTTTACATCTAATACGGTTCCGGTTATGAATGAGGACTCGTCACTTGCTAAAAATAAAACTGGATCAACACACTCTTGTAACTTTGGCATTCTTCCAAGTGGAATTGCATCAATTACTTCTGCTTGATCTGCTTTACTCATATCGTTAAACATGCCTTCAAGGCGATCGGTTAAAAATAATCCGGGAGCAATTGCATTTACTCGAATTCCAAATTCGCCAACTTCTTTTGCAAGGCGACGAGTTAACCCGAGAATTGCTGCCTTTGCTGTCGCATATGGAACTCCGGTAACTGGACTCGCACTTCTGCCACCGATAGATGAGAAAGTAACTATGGAACCGCCGCCAGCTTTTTTCATATGTGGAATCGCAGCGCGAGCGCAGTTAAATGTGCCCTTTACATTTACATCTAAAACTAAATCAAAATCATCATCTGAAATATCATCAAGATCTCGCGGTGTTCCAAGTGATCCACCAGCAGCTGCAATCAAAACATCTACGCTTCCGAGAGCTTTAGCTAATTCATTTACTGCTGCAGTTACAGATTTAGAATCGCGGACATCAACTTTTTGGCCTGCCACATTTCCACCGATTGCCTTTAACTCTGAAACGAGGGATTTGATTGCGTCATCATTTGTATCAAGGATTCCAACACTTCCGCCCTGCGCGATGACGCTTCTGGCAATCTGACTTCCAAGCCCGCCGGCGCCGCCGGTGATTAAAATGCTTTTGCCGCTGAAGCGATCGGTATTCATACGCCTACCTTAACTCGCCACTCGTCTAAATCCAATGCCTTTTTTTAGGTAGCGAAATCAGGTCGCCTCGCCTATTATTGACGATAGTCAAATAACTGTCATGCCTTTTAGGACAGTTTTATCGAGGGGCAATGGTTTAGAAGATGAAGATAGTTTGTATTGGTGGCGGAGCTGCTGGACTTTATTTCTCAATTTTAATGAAGAAGCAGGATCCATCTCACGAGATAACAGTCATCGAACGTAACCGACCATATGACACATTTGGTTGGGGCGTTGTTTTCTCTGATGCAACCCTTTCAAACTTTGTCCGCGCTGACGAA
>CANLTP010000111.1 GCA_947494085.1 Actinomycetota bacterium
TTGCAACAGTTGGGATTCCTAGACGTTGATAAATTTCGGCACGCGCTGGGTCGTAAATACGAGCAACAACTTTTTCTACACCATACGTTTCACGAGCAACGCGTGCTGCCAAGATGTTGGAATTATCACCATTTGAAACTGCAGCGAATGCATCAGCTTTCTCAATTCCAGCTTCAAGCAAGATATCTCTATCAAAACCAACGCCAGCAATCGTCTGACCTTTGAAATCTGGGCCTAATCTGCGAAATGCTTCCTTGTTTTGATCAATCATTGATACCGAATGTCCGGCTGCCTCTAAATCTGTGGCAAGGCCAGAACCGACTCGACCGCATCCCATAATCACTACGTGCACGAAGGACAACTTACACCCTTAAGGTTGCCCCTATGGAATCCAACATTCAGAACGCCGAAACTCCGTTAAAAGTAGGCGACCGAATTACGGTAGAAATTGGACCCATTGCCCATGGCGGACATTTCATCGCTAGACATAAAGGGCAAGTTATTTTTGTTAGGTATGGAATAACTGGTGAAGAAGCAGTAGTAGAAATAACTTCCACTTCTTCTAAGTTAGCTCGTGGTGATGCAATCGAGATCTTGAAACCTTCAAAAGATCGTGTGGTTCCACCTTGTAAATATGCAGTGCCAGGTGGTTGCGGTGGTTGCGACTTCCAACATATTGAAATTTCGGCACAACTTGAATTGAAGCGTTCAGTAATTCGCGAACAGTTCTCTCGCCTTGGAAGAATTGAAATTGATTTAGATGTGCTGCCTGCCGAACCTATCAATGGCCTGCACTGGCGCACTCGAATGGACTTTGCGATTTCAAAGAATGGAAAGCCGGGCTTGTATTCAGCTCGCAGCAAAGAAGTTACTGAAATCGATAAATGTTTAATTGCAGTCGAAGCGATAAATGATCCAGCCATGTTTGCTAGAAGCTGGAAGGGCGAGGACCGGTTAGAAGTTGCAGTATCTAGTTCTGGCGAAAAGAATGTATCTCGCGGTGGCCGAAGTATTTCTGGCCCAACGCAATTGCATGAAGTAGTTGGCGAACATACATATGAAATCTCACCAACTTCATTCTGGCAGAGCCACAGTGCAGCCCCTAAGACGCTTACGAAATTAGTGATGGATTTAATGGCACTTCGTCCCGGCGATCAAGTCTGCGACTTATATGGCGGGGTTGGTTTATTCACTGCGCCAATGGCTGAAGATGTTGGAGACATTGGAAAAGTGCATTTGATTGAGTCCAGCCATCGAGCAACTCAAGATGCGCTAAAGATTTTCGAAAAGGTAAAGAACGTTGTTGTTCACTCGGGCCGAGTCGAACAGAAGTTGCCACTTATAAATCGAGTCGATGTAATTCTTCTAGATCCGCCCCGGACCGGTGCCGGTGAAATGGTTGTTAAGCAGATGATTGCTAAGAAACCTAGAACGATTGTTTATGTTTCTTGCGACCCAGCCTCTTTGGCCCGCGATGCCAGAGCGCTAGAGGAGGGTGGATATCACCTAAATCACATCGTTGGCTTCGATCTATTCCCGATGACTCAACATGTGGAATGTGTAGCCCGCTTTTCTCTCGGTTAAGATAACGCCATGAGTAAAAATTCTTTTAACGCCAAGGTTGAAATCGAAGTAGCTGGTAGCAAATACGAGATCTTTGACATCACGAAATTGCCTGCCGCAGATTCTCTTCCCTTTAGCTTAAAAGTTTTACTAGAAAATTTACTCCGCACCGAAGATGGCGCAAACATAACCGCAGCACAGATCGAAGCACTTGCTAATTGGAATCCCGATTCAGAGCCAGATACCGAAATCCAATTCACGCCAGCGCGTGTAATCATGCAGGATTTCACTGGTGTTCCTTGCGTAGTAGACCTAGCAACAATGCGCGAAGCAATCGTTGAACTTGGTGGAGATCCAGCAAAGGTAAACCCACTTGCACCCGCAGAATTAGTAATTGACCACTCAGTTATTGCAGATAAGTTCGGAACAAACACAGCTTTTGAAGAGAACACCGATATCGAATACCAGCGCAACCAAGAGCGCTACCGCTTCCTTCGTTGGGGCCAGAGTGCATTTGATGAATTTAAAGTTGTTCCACCCGGAACTGGAATTGTTCACCAAGTAAATATTGAATACCTAGCTCGCGTTGTAATGACACGAAAAGTTAACGGTGTTCTGCGTGCATATCCAGATACCGTCGTTGGAACTGACTCACACACAACAATGGTTAACGGACTCGGAGTTCTGGGTTGGGGAGTAGGTGGCATCGAAGCCGAAGCTGCGCTACTTGGTCAACCAGTTTCAATGTTGATTCCTCGAGTTGTTGGATTTAAGTTAAATGGTCAACTTCCAATCGGAACTACTGCAACCGATCTAGTTTTAACAATTACTCAGATGCTTCGCAAGCATGGTGTTGTTGGTAAATTCGTAGAATTTTATGGTCCTGGCGTTACTGCGCTTCCAATGGCAAACCGAACAACTATCGGAAACATGTCACCAGAATATGGATCTACCTGCGCAATCTTCCCAATCGATGAAGAAACTATTCGTTACATGAAGTTAACTGGACGCACCGCGGATCAATTAGCTCTAGTTGAAGAGTATTCAAAGCGCATTGGCATTTGGCATAACCCAGATAAATCACCAAGATTCTCTGAAACACTTGAACTTGATCTTGCAACAATCGTTCCATCGATTGCTGGACCAAAGCGCCCGCAAGATCGTATTGAACTTTCTGATTCAAAAGATTCATTCGAAAAAATCTTGCCAACTTATTTCACTGAAAAGACTGCAAAAGCGGCAGTAAAGATTTCACTTAACGGAAGCGAAACTTCAGTTTCAAATGGCGCAGTTGTAATTGCATCAATTACATCTTGCACAAATACTTCAAATCCAAGCGTAATGATTGGTGCAGCTCTACTTGCAAAGAAGGCTGTTGAAAAAGGACTTCGTAGCAAGCCTTGGGTTAAGACAACTCTTGCTCCAGGATCAAAAGTAGTTACTGATTATTATGATCGCGCAGGTCTAACTCCCTATATGGATCAACTTGGCTTTAACTTAGTTGGCTATGGCTGCGTAACATGTATCGGAAACTCTGGTCCGCTTCCTGTAGAAATCAGTAAAGCGATTAATGAGAATGATTTAGCTGTTACAGCGGTTCTCTCTGGTAACCGTAACTTTGAAGGTCGAATTAGCCCAGATATCAAGATGAACTACTTGGCTTCACCACCTTTGGTTGTTGCTTATGCACTTGCTGGAACCATGGATCACGATTTCGAAAATGACGCAATCGGAAACGATAAAGATGGCAAGGCGGTTTACTTAAAGGATATTTGGCCTACTACTGAAGAGATTCAGAGCGTTATCAACTCTTCAATATCCTCAGAGATGTTCACCAAAGATTATGCAACAGTCTTCGAGGGCGATCACCGTTGGAAATCACTGGCAACTCCAACCGGAAAAGTTTTTGAGTGGGATCTAAAATCTACTTATGTTCGCAGACCACCTTATTTCGAGGGAATGCCACGTAATCCAGAACCACTAAAGGACATTTCCAAGGCGCGAGTAATGGCAATTCTTGGCGATTCCGTAACAACCGATCACATTTCACCAGCTGGAAATATCAAAGCAGATTCAC
>CANLTP010000112.1 GCA_947494085.1 Actinomycetota bacterium
CTGATCATCAATAACTTGGTTAAGTAATTTTCCGCGAATCGCTAAATTCACATAAGAAAAATTTGGATTAGCTTTAGCGAGCGTATCTGCGACCCGATCTGCCCAACCACGATATTTCCCATCAACCATGTCATCACACATGCCCTCGGTCATTGAATCTCCGAGTGCTATAAATCTTGTGAACGCTGTCATGGTTACTTTGCCCGTTTCTCGGCAATCCAATACATAACAATTGCGGTTGCAACACTTGCATTTAAGGATTCAACATCTGATTGCATTGGGATTGAAAGAATAAGATCACATTTCTCTTTTACTAAGCGAGACAATCCTTTACCTTCACTGCCAACAATTAAATAAACCGATTCGGTTGCGAGTGAAAATCCGGGAAGTGATTCCTGACCTTCGGCATCAAGACCAACAACGAAGAAACCAGCCTTTTTTGCATCTTCAATCGATCTGACCATATTTGTTACCTGTGAAATCGGGAGTCTTGCAGCGGCGCCAGCTGATGATTTCCAAGCTGAACCAGTCATTGCAGCATTGCGTCGTTCCGGAATTATGACTCCGTGAGCACCGAATGCGGCGGCGCTTCGAACAATTGCGCCAAGGTTGTGTGGATCAGTAACACCATCTAATCCAATTAGCAGACCAGGCTTTGTTGCACTTAGTAAAACTGCTTCGAAATCTTTATATTGAAATGGTTTGATAATTAGCGCGATGCCCTGATGATTTGTTGTTCCAGTTACGCCATCTAGCTGACCGCGTGGCACTTCTTTAATTCCTAAATCCTGATTCTTAGCCAACCTAAGTGCTTCAGTCATGCGCTCATCGATTTCAGCACGTTCGGCAATTAATAATTCCTTCGCAGGGATCTTTGCGCGAAGTGCTTCGACAACACTGTTGCGACCAGCGACTGCATCGCTATTTGCGCGAGTCTCTAATCGAGATTCTGGTTTTCGGTTTGTTGGCCTGCGAGATGGTGCAACTGCAGCTTCACGACGTTTTTTTCCGGGGCGCATTTTATTCTTCGCTTCTCTTTAGTTTACGGTCCAGCGCGAGCCGGTTGGGGTATCTTCGATGGTAATTCCAAGTGCGGTAAGTGAATCTCTAATCGCATCACTTGCTGCAAAATCTTTTCGGGCACGGGCGGCATTGCGTTGTTCCAGCGCTAGTGAAATTAGTCCATCTAATACTTCACTCTTTGCGCTACTTGAATTAGCAAAAATTGGATCAAAGGGATCGCAACCCAGGATTCCTAATGCACCGCGAACTTCGCTTGCACTCTTTGCAAGAACAGTTAAGTCATTCTCAGTAATTGCAGTATTGCCGACACGAACTAGTTCAGAAATATCCGCAAGTGCTTGTGGCACGGCCAAATCATTATTCATGGATGTTGCAAATTGGGCAGAAATACTTGGCTTGATTTCAGCCTTTAAAATCTCTTTTGCTCGCTGTAAAAAGCCTTCAATCCTACGAAAATTCACTGATGACTCTTCGAGTGCTTCAAATGAGAATTCCAACATTGATCGGTAATGCGCGCTTCCTAAATACCAACGTAATTCAATGCCGCGAACCTTCTTTAAAATTTCCATGACTTGAAGTGAATTTCCAAGTGACTTACTCATCTTCTCGCCCGAAGTTGTGACCCAAGCGTTGTGCATCCAGATGTTCGCAAAGGCCCAACCTGCAGATTCAGACTGTGCTATTTCATTCTCGTGGTGCGGGAAAATTAAATCTAAACCGCCGCCATGAATATCAAAGGCCTCACCTAAGTACGCATGTGCCATCGCCGAACATTCCAAGTGCCAACCTGGTCGGCCATCGCCCCAAGGTGTTGGCCAAGAAGGGTCTCCTGCTTTTGCAGCTTTCCAAAGTGCAAAATCGCGCGGATCTTTCTTGTATGTTAAATCAGCATCATCAGCCGATTGCAGATCATCTAGCTTCTGATTTGAAAGAGTTAGATAAGACTTTAACTTTCGAACCTCTAGATAAACATCGCCATTACCTGGCGCATAAGCGCTGCCATTGGCAATCAATTTCTCCATAAGTTGAATCATCTGCGTGATGTGTCCAGTTGCTCTTGGTTCATAACTTGGTGGCAAGACGTTTAGCGCAGCATAAGCATCAGTAAATGCTCTTTCATATTTCATTGCAACAGCCCACCAAGGAATCTCTTCATGAACCGCTTTATGCAAAATCTTGTCATCGATATCAGTAACGTTTCGAACAAAAGTTACGTCATAACCAATCGCGGTCAACCAGCGACGCAAAATATCGAAATTAACGCCAGATCTAATGTGTCCGATATGAGGTGGTGCTTGAACAGTTGCGCCACAGAGATAAATTCCAACTTTTCCAGGAATTAGTGGAACAAATTTAGAGACCGCGCGATCCGCAGTGTTATATAAATTTAGATCGCTAGTTATCTTGGACATCGTCAAATTCTAGCTTCCACTACGAACTATTAAAGCTGTTGCAATCGCGCCAATGCCTTTACCTTCGCCGGTTAAGCCAAGGCCATCGGTCGTGGTTGCAGAAACTGAAACTTGAGTTCCGCCAAGCGCCTTTGAAATCTTTGCAATTGCATCTATCCGGCGTGGACCAATCTTTGGGCGATTTCCAACAATCTGAACCGCAACATTTTGGATTTCAAATCCGGCTGCGCGAACTATGTTAAAAGCTTCGCCTAATAATTTTTCGCCTGATACTCCGGCATATTCTGGTTTTGAAGTTCCAAAATTAGAACCTAAATCGCCAATATTTGCTGCGGCAAATAGCGCATCACAAATTGCATGTGCTGCAACATCGCCATCAGAATGCCCATCAACACCGATTTCGTTCTCCCAGAGCAGTCCGGCCAGCCAAAGCTGGCGGCTTTTATCCTCAGAGAAAGCATGTGCATCTACACCAACGCCGGTGCGGATATCACTTGCACTGGCCGGAATTAAATATTTCAAGGCAGTTGCAAGATCTTCTGGATTTGTAATTTTAAGTGCGCGGTTCTCGCCTTCAATCAACTTAACTTTGCCACGCATTGCTTCAACTAAAGCGCCATCATCAGTAGCTTCAATGTTTTGCATATGTGCTTTTACTAAAGTTTCACGCGCAAAACCTTGTGGAGTCTGCACTGCGCGAAGGCGTTCGCGATTTGGGGTTGAAACAACATAGTTCGCAGCATCAACTTCTTTGATTGTGTCAGTGACAGATAGCGCAGGTATAACCGCAACATCGCCAGCTGCGAGCGCTTCAATAATTTTCTGCCCAAGTTCGCTAGATGCAAGTGGTCTTGCTGCATCATGGACTAAAACGTATTCGATATCTTGCGCAATACTTTCTAAGGCAATTTTTACACTCTTAGTTCGAGTCAATCCACCAGTAACAACAGTTACGGCATCGCCCAGAATTTCTCGAAACTTTTCTTCGTATCCTGCCGGGGCGGCAACAATAATTTGTGTTGCAACTGGCCCAAGATTTAAAAGTGCATGTTCAATCAGAGTTCGCCCATTCAATTGGACAAGTGCTTTTGGAATTGGTGCGCCAAATCTTTCACCACTGCCAGCAGCAGGGATCAGTAAAGCGACTTTAGGAAGCAAGGACCTCATCTAGCATCACGCC
>CANLTP010000113.1 GCA_947494085.1 Actinomycetota bacterium
AGTTCGACCAACTGCTCCGGAAACCAACCGAAAGCTATTGAAATTTCGGTGCGAACCATCTGTGAGCATACGGAAAATCGTGTTCTTAACCATCCAAGAAAAAGTATTGCGAATAACACCGTGGGGGGGGCGATTGGTTGGCTTGGCATAAACAAGTGAAGCATCATTTGCTACAGCAGTGTCTAAAAGTTTGCCAAAGTCATTTGGATTTTGTTGACCATCTTCGTCAATAGTGATGATCCACTCAGACGTAGTTGCAGCCATTCCTGCAAGAGTTGCGGCGTGTTGGCCAAAATTCTTTGAAAGCCATACCGCTTTTACCCAATCGTTCTGCTGAGCTAACTCACGTATTGTGTGTTCCGAGCCATCTGGTCCACAATCGTTTACAAGCAAAACTTCCTTGACTTGAAACTCCACCCCCCCTTGAGATATTGAAGGACTAACGAATGGTCGAATTTCGTCAAGAAGTAACCCAAGTGTCTGGCTCCCCATATAAACAGGAATGACAACCGAAACTGAATGCCTCACCTGAACGGATTCCTGAGAACTTTCCATGGCAATATTATACATCTACCGCTAGTTGCCCAGAATTGTGATACAAGCAGAATGGCGAACATAGTCTTTGAGATAACGGTAAGTTGGTACATCAATGAGGAATTTTGAGTAACTCAGTAGCTCGCTTCAAATCTGGTGCAATCGCCAGTAGCCATATCTGTTACTGGATATTTGCAGCGATCACGTTCGCGATGTCAATGGCTGTCGCCAATGGCTGCGGAATACCAGATGCGGTCAAAATCGGACTGGTATTAGCTGTGCAATGGATTTCTGGGGGTCTTATCTGGTCTCGAATTATCAAGCCAGGTGTTGCCACGACGATTGAATCAGTCGCAATTGGGGCTCCAATTGGTTTTGCGCTATCTGCCCTACTTGACCAAGCATTTATTTACACACCTGGTCATTCTTTTGCCTGGTTCCTACCTGCGATATTTGTACTTTTGGACCTGTTGAGCAGAACACCGGAACAAAATTCTAAACAGATTGAGAAAGAAAACAAACAGGCACTGGTCTATGCAATCGCAGCAACACTCGTAGGACTCAGTGGATTCTATTTCGTCTATTTAGTTGGGTTGATACCGATCCTTGCGTATTTAGTTCTTCAACATATTTATCGAAATCATGCAATAAATTTTAAGCAGATATTTACGGCAATATTAGTATCTGCCTTTTGCACGTATTTAGCAATCACACTGAATCAGCCATCTCCTAATTCCTTACTTCGCCCTATTTATTACGACACGAACGATCATATTTTTGGAGAACAACTATCGATGTCCCTTGCAAGATGGGGATTGAATGAAAATTCTGCAGCAATCGGTACACCAATCAAATATCACTGGCTATCTCTTGGATGGTCTGGATTGGTTACACGTGCTAGTGGTGCTGGTCCATGGATCGTCAATTTACATGTAACACCTATTTTGGTCTTTTTGATTCTTTCGTTCATCGCAATATCAATGGCTCGAAAGATAAAACAACAGAATTGGATTATCGCATTAATTCCACTTCTACTGTTCGCCGTAGATGATCCTTCTACTACCTTGCGATTCTATTTTAATGGAGCGACGTCTAATTTACTGCCACACATTTGGCTCGCCGCATCGGTCTACCTTATGCTACAAACTCCTCTTAATAGATCAATCCGATTTCGCTTCATTCTCATCCTTCTCAGTACATCCACGATCCTTGGGAAAGGACCCTTCGGCGTTGTGCTTTCCTGCGGATTCTTATGTTTGATTCTTTATGGCTTAGTTTATTGGAATCGGAAAATTTTGAGACCAATAATTTGGAATTCAATTGCTGCCATCACTTCAATGATTATCGCATTCATCATTTTTATTGCAGATGACAATCTAGTCGCTTACTCACCGCAGTTGAGTCAGATCAAATCATTGTTTCCGTTTCCTGTCTTAACGTATCGACCAATAGGGAGTCGGTTTTCGTTCTATATCGGAATTATCTTTTTCTTCACATTTATTTTGCAGAGATTTTGGATGCTAATAATTCCCCTTAAGCGCAATTTTGATACTTCAATCCAATCAGTCTTCTTGATTGGTTGTTGCCTTGGCGGACTGCTTACTTTTTTTCTTTATAATCTTGGAGGCACACAGTACTTTCTAAATGCCTCACTTACTGCTTGCACGTTTGGTGGAATATTCTTCCTGTCACTGCTCCTACAAGACGTAGATACACCACTTTCAATACCGAGAGATATTTTTGGACTTATTGCTGTTGGAGCAGTGTGCTGGATTGCATTATTAATTCTTTTGCATGTTTTTGAATTAAGTACGCCCCTGTATATCGTTCCATTGTTAGTGCTGTTTTTTATATCGATACTGCTTTGGATTCAAAACAAGAAAAACGCTTTGGGATTCTCTTCACTGATTCAGGGAATGGCAATAGCCGGTCTGCTTATATTTTCGATTTCAAACTTCTCTATCTTCGTTCAAAGGATCGATTTCAAATTGACCAAAATTGATGCACAAGTAATTGAGCAAACTACGTCCAAAGATGAGCTTGAAGCACTCGAATGGATTTCTCACCACAGCGATCAGGATGCCATTGTCGCCACCAACAGATCGCTCTGTGAAAGCAATCCGCTGTGTCTGCGTGAGAGTAGCTCCCACCTAGTGGCAGCTGTTTCACAAAGACGGATACTCCTTGAGGGACCGTATTTCGTTCCATCATCCATGACGCTCAGTGGCACCTACCAGGAATGGGCATTATCGCGGGTAAAACTCTCTCTTGGATTTATTGATGCTCCTTCTAAACTACTTGGAGAACAATTAGCCAGTTACGGTGTAACAATAGTTTACGTGCAGAAATCAGCGACTCAAGCTAGATCCTGGGAACCATGGGCTTCTACTGTTTACGAAAACCAATCTGCGGCAGTTTTGATACTTAATTTGTAAATCAATAAATCATCATTAGCTCTTAATCAAGAATCTTGTAAAAACCGGTCATACCACCTGCTCGACATTCAAGGACTTCGAGCAATTGCCTTGATTCTCGCAGTTCTTGATCGTGCCAAAGTTGCATTTGCTGGAGAATTTCTTGGAGTGGATATGTTTTATTTTCTCGGGATTTGTAATCAGCGAACTGATCATGCATGAAATCTTGGAATCTGGAACGTTCAGCCCAGCCAAATTTCGAACCAGTTTGTTCAACTTTGCCCCATAAATCTTTCGTGAAAGTTTATCTATTCTGACGACAATTATCTCAGTGTGACCGGAGCGGCGCTGCTGTATCAGCCGATACTGGAAGCACTCAACAGCAAATAGATGCTTTTACGATTTCTCTCTCAAAAACTATTGAGATGGGAAGTGATCGCTAATAGCAAGTTTGGCAGAACGCCGATGATCAACGTTGTGGCAACAGCCAAGGTGATGGCCAGACCAGCAGACCTTGAGATTGAAACTGGAGCATCGTCGGCTGGATCACTGAGCCACATGCTGACCATGATTCGCAAGTACAAGAACGCTGCGATCACCGCAGCAAGCATTGCTGCCACTGCAAGT
>CANLTP010000114.1 GCA_947494085.1 Actinomycetota bacterium
CACCTAATTTAGTTTTCTAGGAGTTTTCGTGACTTTATTTTCAACGGTGCCATCGGCACAGGGTTTGTATGACCCAACTCAAGAGCGCGACTCTTGTGGTGTTGCTATGGTCGCGACGTTAAAACGTAAAGCAACTCATGAAATTGTTTCCCAGGGTTTAACTGCGCTTCGCAACATGGAGCATCGCGGTGCTACCGGCGCAGAACCAGACAGCGGTGATGGCGCCGGAATTTTGATTTGTATTCCAGATGCTTTTTATCGCGAAGTTGTGGATTTCAAATTGCCAGAGATTGGCAAATATGCGACTGGAATTATATTTATTGATAAGTCTTTCGATGATCGCGCGGCTATAGAAGCTATCGCAAAGGAAGAAGGCTTGCGAATTTTGGGCTGGCGTGAGCTTCCAACCGAAACCAAATCAATTGGTAAAACTGCGCTCTCGGTTATGCCTAAATTTGAGCAGATTTTTATTACTGGTGCTAACGACGAATTTGATTTAGATTTAGAAAGATTAGCTTTCTGTTTCAGAAAACGGATTGAACATCGCTTCCCGCTTTATGTCCCATCACTTTCTGCTAGGACTATTGTTTATAAAGGAATGCTTACAACCGGACAGCTAGAAGAATTTTTCCCAGATCTATCTGACGCTCGAGTTGTTTCAACACTAGCTCTGGTTCACTCTCGATTCTCCACTAATACTTTTCCTTCTTGGCCGCTAGCTCACCCATACCGATTTATTGCCCACAATGGTGAAATCAACACAGTTCGCGGAAATCGTAACTGGATGCGCGCCCGTGAATCCTTACTCGAAAGCAACATTATTCCTGGAGATTTAAATCGACTATATCCGATCGTGGATAGTTCAAGCAGCGATTCGGGTTCCTTCGATGAAGTCCTAGAACTTTTATATCTTGGCGGTCGCTCACTACCGCATGCAGTATTAATGATGATTCCAGAAGCTTGGGAAAATCACGCAACCATGTCTCAGTCACGGAAAGACTTCTACGCTTTTCACTCCACAATTATGGAACCATGGGATGGCCCAGCCTGCATAACTTTCACTGATGGAAAACAAATCGGTGCAGTTCTAGATCGAAACGGATTACGTCCATCTCGTTACTGGATTACAAAAGATGGTCTTGTAGTTCTAGCAAGCGAGTTCGGCGTTTTAGATTTCAAACCAGAAGATATTGAGAGTAAGGGTCGACTAAAACCAGGGCGTATGTTCTTGGTCGATATCGAAGAGGGCCGAATCATTGAAGATGATGAGATAAAAGATGCATTGGCATCCGCGGCTCCATATAGCGAGTGGCTCGATGCTGGGCTCGTGCGCTTAGGAGATCTGCCTTCACGTGAACATATTGTTTATCCGCACTCTTCTGTTCTGCGTCGCCAACGCGCATTTGGTTACACCGAAGAAGAGCTAAGAATTATTTTGACACCAATGGCTAAGTCAGGTGGCGAAGCACTTGGTTCAATGGGAACCGATTCACCAATCGCTGCACTATCTGCAAAACCAAGGCTGCTCTATGACTATTTCTCTCAACTATTTGCTCAGGTTACAAACCCACCGTTAGATGCGATTCGCGAAGAATTGGTCACAAGTCTTGGTGGATCTTTAGGTCCGGAATTTAATCTTTTAGATCCTGGCCCAGAGTCCTGTCGCCAGATTGCTCTAGATTTTCCGGTAATTGATAACGATGAACTTGCAAAAATAATCCATGTAAATGCTGATGGAAATCGCCCCGGGTTTGCTGCTCATGTTGTTCGCGGACTCTTTCCTGTGCAAGGTGGGGGAGAAGCACTTGCTAATCGGATCACAGAGATTCGGCTAGAAGTTTCACAAGCTATCAAAGATGGCGCGCACATAATTGTTTTATCTGACCGTGATGGCGATGCGGAAGATGCACCAATTCCATCACTACTTTTAACTGCTGCGGTTCACCATCATTTAATTCGAGAGAAGACCCGAACCAAAGTTGGACTAGTTGTGGAATCAGGCGAGGTTCGCGAAGTTCACCATGTTGCACTATTAGTTGGTTTTGGTGCTGCTGCAATCAACCCATATCTTGCTATGGAATCTGCCGAAGATTTAGTTCGTCAAGGGGTAATAACAGGAATTACTCCAGAGAAAGCAGTTGCGAATTTAATTAAATCACTTGGCAAGGGCGTGCTAAAAGTTATGTCGAAGATGGGCATTTCTACTATCTCTTCTTATACCGGTGCCCAAGTATTTGAAGCTATTGGTTTATCACGTGAAGTAGTCGACGAATATTTTGTTGGCGTAACTTCGAAATTAGGCGGAGTTTCAATCGACACAATCGCGCAGGAAACTGTTAAGCGCCACCACGTTGCCTATCCACCAGGAGGAGAAATTCCTGGAACTAAGCGCCTACCAATCGGTGGCGAATATCAGTGGCGCCGTGAGGGTGAACCGCACCTATTTGATCCAGAGACAGTTTTTGCCTTGCAGCATGCAACTCGGAATAAGCGCTATGACATTTTCAAGAAATACACGAACCGAGTCGATGATCAGTCCAAGCGTTTAATGACTCTGCGCGGGCTCTTTGAATTTAAAACCGGAATGCGCCCAGCAATTTCTATCGATGAAGTTGAAGGTCGCTCTGCAATTATCAAGCGATTCTCAACTGGTGCGATGTCCTACGGCTCTATTTCTGCTGAAGCACATGAAACCCTTGCTATTGCAATGAACCGACTTGGTGGAAAATCAAATACCGGTGAAGGTGGCGAAGATCCAGATCGTTACATCTTGGAAGCGAATGGCGATTCCCGTCGATCAGCGATTAAACAAGTAGCTTCTGGCCGCTTTGGAGTTACTAGCGAATATTTAGTTAACGCTGATGACATTCAAATAAAGATGGCACAAGGTGCAAAACCTGGCGAAGGCGGACAACTTCCTGGTGGAAAGGTTTATCCGTGGATTGCAAAGGTTCGTTATTCAACTCCTGGTGTTGGCTTGATTTCACCACCGCCACACCATGATATTTATTCCATCGAAGATTTAGCACAGCTAATTCATGATTTAAAGAATGCAAATAAGAATGCTCGCGTCCACGTGAAATTAGTTGCAGAAGTTGGTGTTGGAACTGTTGCGGCTGGAGTGAGCAAGGCACACGCTGATGTTGTTCTGATTTCTGGACATGATGGTGGAACTGGTGCGTCACCGTTGACTTCCTTAAAGCATGCCGGAGCTCCTTGGGAGTTAGGTCTTGCAGAAACCCAACAAACGCTGATGCTTAACGGGTTGCGCGACCGCATTGTCGTTCAAGTTGATGGTCAAATGAAAACAGGCCGTGACATTGTTATAGCTGCGCTATTGGGTGGCGAAGAATTTGGTTTTGCAACAGCGCCACTAGTTGTCTCTGGTTGTGTAATGATG
>CANLTP010000115.1 GCA_947494085.1 Actinomycetota bacterium
CCACTCATTTGAATTCCTTACTTATAAGAAGTTCCACAATTTAAGTTAACTAATTATGGAGGTCGGAACGGGATTTGAACCCGTGTAGCAGGATTTGCAGTCCTGAGCCTCGCCTCTCGGCCATCCGACCATCTTTTCCTGCGCTTGCTTCACACTTACTGCACCAGAGCGGACGACCGGGTTCGAACCGGCGACCTGAACCTTGGCAAGGTTCCGCGCTACCAACTGCGCTACGTCCGCATTTCTTCTATTCAACATTGCTGCAGAATCAAGAGGGCAAATCTAGCGCACCAAACGGGCAAGCGCCAAAGCGAGTGGAATTCGTTCCTGTCATCTAGCGTTAGGGCGTGGATTTGAACCGACCTTTCTTCTGGATGAATGGGGTTTTGGCTACCGATTTAATCGAGGTAACCAGTGATCCGGATTCACTTAGTGATGGCGGATTTTGGGCAGTATCAACAACCTTTGAAGGAAAATATACCTTCGCAAAATTCGGAACTGTAATTCGGGGTGCAAGCTTTCCAAAGACTGGGGAGTGGAGCGGTCTTACGGATGTTTGGGAAAGTTCAATTTTGCAATCTGATTTCGAAGATTATGTAAATGAAATTAGAGATCAAATAGTTCAAGGAAATGTCTATCAAGTTAATGCCTGCCGAATTCTTTCGACCAAGATTGCGAAGGATCGTTCGCTTGCGCCACTTTTCTCAAAGATGTTGGCAAAGAACCCAGCACCTTTCGCATCATTCTTAAGATTGCCTGACGTTGAGATTGCATCGGCTTCGCCGGAATTGTTCTTGGCTCGGGAAGGTGCGCAGGTAAAAACCAGCCCGATAAAGGGAACGCGCAAACTTGCCGAAACTGGCTCCGCATTTTCTGAGAAGGACCGATCTGAGAATGTAATGATTGTTGATTTAATGCGAAATGACTTTGGTCGAATTTGCAAAGCTGGAACCGTAAAAGTTTCACAACTCTTTCGCAGTGAGTTGCATCCTGGGTTGGAACATCTGGTGTCAGATGTGGTGGGGGAAGTGCGAGACGAAATGACTTGGTCGCAAATCTTCGAAGAGATTCTTGCCCCAGGTTCTGTAAGCGGTGCACCAAAAGAATCTGCAATGAAGATTATTAGCGATAACGAATTAAATGATCGTGGGCCATATTGTGGAGCACTTGGCTGGATTCAGGGAGACAACGCAAGCCTAAGTGTTGCTATTCGAATCTTCTGGCGCGCTGGTGAGAAACTTAAATTTGGTGCAGGTGCTGGAATTACCTGGTCGAGTGATGCAACTTCAGAGTGGGAAGAAACAGAATTAAAAGCAGCAAAGCTACTTTCAATTGCTGGCGGATTTAGAAGTGATCGTTGGCCTTTCGGTGCTGGGCTCTTCGAGACTATCCGAATTGAAAAAGGTAAACCACAATTACTTCGCGAGCACTTAAATCGAGCTCGTGAGAGTGCTGGTGAACTGGGAGTTGAGATACCAAGTGATCTTGAGATTCTCGAAGCGATTGGCTCGTTGGAAGAGATTGAACTTGGCAGATTACGTTTAACATTTGGCGAAAATTTTCAGGTATCCATTGACCCTTATGTTGATGCATCGCATTCAGCGCGAGTAGGTGTGCAGAGCCTTGATTTTTCACCTGATACAAAATTGCATAAACGCTTTCCATATACGTCGAATTTAAATCTTCTGACCCAAGCTCGCGTAGATGGCTTTGATGAGATCGTAATCATCAATCAAAATGGCAAGGTTTGTGAAGGCGCAGTATCGAACTTTGTATTTCGAATCGATGGGCTTTGGGTAACACCACATCTTGGCGCAGGTGTTCTTCCAGGAATCATTCGTGGATTAATCATTTCAACGGGCTTGGCAATTGAAGCTGAAATAGAGGCGTCAGAATTAGATAGAGCGACACATGCGTTTGCACTTTCGGCACTGCGAATCGCGCAACCTGTTGGTGAGTTAGCGGGAAGAAAATTGCAGGAGGATGAAATAAGTAAGCAGTGGAGCGATAAATTGCGGGAAATTCTCCATTCGCATTCGATAGGCTAAGGACATGGCTAATATTTCGATTGTGGTTGACGGTAAATCGCAATCCGTTGATACCGAAATTCGGCCAACCCAAATATTCGCTGAAAGTGTCGAAATTATTGTCTGCAAAGTTAATGGCGAATTAAAAGATCTGTGGACCGAACTTAAAGATGGCGATTCGGTCGAAGGTATTTCAATTGATTCACCAGAAGGTCTTGCAGTGCTTCGCCACTCGACGGCTCACGTTTTAGCGCAGGCAGTTCAGGAAGTATTTGCTGATACCAAGCTTGGAATTGGGCCACCAATTACTGATGGTTTTTATTATGACTTTGATCCACAGAAGCCATTTAATCCTGATGATCTTGAAAAACTTGAATCTGCCATGCGCAAAATTATTAAGTCTGGACAGAGATTTCGCAGACGAGTTACGAATGAGAAAGATGCGTTGGCGGAATTAGCCCACGAGCCTTTCAAGTGTGAACTTATCGGACTTAAATCAAGTGGTGCTGACGATGAATCGAGCGTTGAAGTTGGCGCCGGCGAATTAACTATTTATGACAATTTAGGTCGAGATGGTCAGCCAGTATGGAGCGATCTCTGTCGTGGTCCGCACTTACCTTCAACAAAACATATTCCGGCTTTTAAATTGATGCGCACAGCGGCTGCATATTGGCGCGGTTCTGAGAAGAATCCAATGTTGCAGCGAATTTATGGAACGGCTTGGCCATCTCAGGAAAAACTTGATGGCTATTTACATTTATTGGAAGAAGCAGAGAAACGCGATCACCGTCGCCTTGGAACCGAATTAGATTTATTCTCGTTCCCAGAAGAAGTTGGATCTGGCCTGGCGGTTTTCCATCCCAAAGGTGGAATCATCCGACGAGCGATGGAAGATTATTCGCGCAAGCGCCATGAAGAAGAAGATTACCAATTTGTTTATTCACCACATTTAACAAAGGCAGCGCTCTTTGAAACCTCCGGGCACTTGCAATGGTATTCCGAAGGCATGTATCCACCGATGGTTATGGATGAAGAGCTACATGCTGACGGCACCATAAAGCGCGCCGGGCAGAAGTACTACATGAAGCCAATGAACTGCCCGTTCCATAATCTTATTTATAAGTCCTCGTCGCGTTCATATCGTGAGTTACCGCTTCGACTATTTGAATTCGGAACTGTTTATCGTTATGAAAAATCAGGCGTTATTCACGGTCTCACAAGAGCCCGTGGTTTTACTCAAGACGACGCCCACATTTACTGCACCAAAGATCAGATGCTCGGTGAACTCGATAGCCTCTTAACTTTCGTTCTTAACTTACTTCGCGATTATGGCCTTGAAGATTTCTATCTAGAACTTTCAACGCG
>CANLTP010000116.1 GCA_947494085.1 Actinomycetota bacterium
ACTCGATTGCAACCAGTAGCTAGGGCACGTTCTAGAGATGCATCGTCGCGAATTCCACCAGAAAGTTCTACCTTTATGTCTACGCTAGAAATAACTTCCTTGATTAAATCAAAGTTGCTCCCAGTCCCAAATGCAGCATCTAGATCTACTAAATGAATCCAGTTTGCTCCTTGCGAAACAAAATCGCTAGCAACTTCAACTGGCAGGCCATAAGTGCTTGATGCGGATAACTCCCCTTGAACTAGGCGAACTGCACGTCCATCTTTAACATCGATAGCTGGCAAAATTTCTAATTGTGGAAGCATCACAGTGTTTTCACCCAATTAGAAATCAACTTTGCTCCTGCCGCACCACTCTTCTCTGGGTGGAACTGCGTGGCAACAACAAAATCTTTCTCAACCGCGGCTAAAAAATCTTCACCGTAATTTGTAATCGTATTTGCTGACTCTGCTACTGGTTCTTTAGCCGCATATGAGTGAACGAAATAAAATGATTCATCTTCCACGCCCTTAAACAATTTAGAAGATGGTGCAGCAGCAACATTGTTCCATCCCATATGAGGCAATACTGGAGCTTTTAGTTCACTAACTTTTCCACGCAAGATTCCCAAACCTTGCGTATCTTTTTTTTCATTGCTTGATTCAAAGAGAACCTGCATTCCTACGCAAATTCCAAAAATAGGCCGGGACTTTGATACCCGATCTGCAATTATTTCTGCGCCACCAACTTCAACTAATTGCTCCATGCAGGCCGCGAAAGCACCAACCCCAGGAACAATTAGGGCACTTGCTTCAATGCAAATCTTTGCGTCGCGCGTTACGACGACATTCTTCGCAGCAAGTTCAAATGCTCGCTGTGCTGAACGTAAATTGCCAGAACCATAATCAAGAATTGCGATCAAAGAACGCCCTTGGTTGATGGAATTCCACTAACCCGATTATCAATTGCGCAAGCATCGCGCAGCGCTCTGGCGACAGCTTTAAATTGTGCTTCGAAAACGTGGTGAGCATTGCGTCCTTCTAATACTCGAACATGCAGTGCAATCCGAGCTTCGGCAACAATAGATTCCCAGATGTGACGACCCAAAGTGGTATCAAATGTTCCAATCAGTTCAACGATTTCAGGTTGGCGGTGAACTAAATATGGTCTACCAGAAAGATCAACGGCAGCTTGAACTAAAACTTCATCAAGTGGAACCATGGCATCACCGAAGCGACGAATCCCGGACTTATCCCCTAGCGCTTCTCGCAGCGCTTGGCCTAATGCAAGTGAAGTATCTTCAACTGTGTGGTGCGAATCAACATCAACATCACCTTTAGTTTTGACAGTTAAATCAAAGCCAGCATGCTTACCTAATTGCGAGAGCATGTGATCAAAAAACGGAACACCAGTATCAATATCTATCGCGCCGGTTCCATCTAAATTGATTTTTACATCAACGCTGGATTCCTTGGTCTGACGAGCTACGTGGGCTGTTCTCATTTTTCTCCTCTTTAGATTTTTTCGAATAAGTAATTATGACCTAAGAGCCGCGATGGCCGTTAGAAATTCTGCATTCTCACTCGGCAAGCCGATAGTTACTCTTAAATAGCCTTCGAGTCCAACATCTCGCACCAGAATTCCAGCCGCTACTAATGACTCCCAGGCGGTTTTGGAATCTGCGTTAAACCCACGGAAGAGTAAGAAGTTTGCGCTACTTGGCACTACTTCAAAACCCAATTTTCCAAGTTCGATTGCAACTCGATCGCGTTCTGCAATTAGTGCATCAACTTCAGCGAGAAGCGCTCTCGAATTATCAAGTGCTACGAGCGCAAGTGCCTGTGTCGTAGAACTTAAGTGATACGGCAATCTTGTTACGAGCATCGCATCAACAATGGCCTCATTGCAAATTGCATACCCGACTCTTGCTCCTGCAAATGCAAATGCCTTACTCATTGTTCTAACAACGACAACATTTGGATATTTAGCAATTAAATTCACGGCCGACTTCTCCTTTGAGAATTCGGCATAAGCCTCATCGACTACTAGCAAACCATCCGCTTCGCTACATGCAATAGCAAGCTCTTCAAGGGACGCATATGGGGTGGCGGTTCCGGTTGGATTATTCGGTGTTGTAACGAATGTGATTCCCGGTTTGTTCTCACGTATCTTGCTAATTGCCTTCTTGATATCTAAATTAAATGAAGCTTCTCTCGCGCCAGAAATCCAAGGTGTTCCGGTAGCTTTTGCGATTAGCGGGTGGACCGAATATGAAGGAAGAAATCCAAGCGCCCCTCGTCCACCACAGGCCAGCATTAACGTTTGCAAAATTTCATTACTTCCATTTGCTGCCCAGATGTTCTTCACCTTAAATTCCAGGTTCGAAGCTCTATTTATATATTTAACGAGCGCTTCGCGTAAGGCAACTGCGTCACGATCGGGATAACGATTTAGATTCGCTAGCACTTGTGGCAGCGCCTGAAGCATTTCGGCGACAACCTGAGCTGGCAATTCATAAGGATTCTCATTTGTGTTTAACGCTCGAACACCAGAAATCTGTGGCGCTCCATATGGCTTCAGGTCTGCAAGTTCGCTACGAATTGGCAACCATTTTGGCCAACTGGAATTGTTTTGTGCGGCCATTATTTCTTACTCTCAAATCGCGCACTCATTGCTTCGCCATGTGCCGGTAGATCTTCCGAGTTGGCAAGTGTGATTACATTCGCAGCAATTTGTGTGAAAGCGCGCTCGTCATACTCAATGAAACTCACGCCTTTAAGGAAAGTTTGAACTGAGAGACCGCTTGAATGACAAGCGCAACCACCTGTTGGGAGAACGTGATTTGAACCAGCTGAATAATCCCCTAAAGAAACTGGAGTGAATCTTCCAATAAATACTGCGCCCGCATTTCTAATTTGCCCTGAAACTTCTTTGGAATTAGCTGTTTGAATTTCTAAGTGCTCGGCTGCATACGCGTTCGCAACGTCTACACCTTGAACCATTGAATCAACCAGGACTATTGCGGATTGCTTTCCTGATAACGCACTACGAATTCGCTCTTGGTGTTTAGTTTTTGAAACCTTCTCTCCAAGTTCAACTTTCACTGCATCTGCTAATTGCAGCGAATCGGTTATTAAGATTGCTGCAGCAATCACATCGTGTTCAGCCTGGCTTATTAAGTCGGCAGCAACTTCATTTGGATTGGCACTTTTATCGGCAAGAATTGCCACTTCGGTTGGACCAGCTTCGGAATCAATTCCAACTAACCCACGTAGTGCACGCTTGGCGGCCGCCACATAAATATTGCCAGGACCGGTAATTACATCAACACCTTCGCAAACACCTTCGACGCCATATGCAAACATCGCGATGGCTTGAGCGCCACCAATTGCATAAACCTCGGTAATT
>CANLTP010000117.1 GCA_947494085.1 Actinomycetota bacterium
GCCCCATGTTGCGATCAATAGAAGACGTAGGCGACCAACGGTTGCTGCTACACCTTCTGGTTGACGATCCAATGACTTTCCAAGCTCTACGAATAGTACGTAAAGGATGTAGATGAATGGAATTGTTGATAGAACGCCCCAAATAACTTTTGAGTTTGTTTCAGTTGCGATTTCACCTGGGTAACCAAGTGCAATCATCGCTGCTGATGCAGGGACAAGGCGTGAAATAAGTGAACTTGCTGCAGCCTTAGCTAGTGCAAGAACCGCAATTACTTCTACAAGTAGTAGAGGTACTGTCAGGATCCAGTCAACATAACGGTATCCCTCGTTAAACGCACCCTTAGCATTTCCTACTGTTACTCCGCCAGGTACTGTTGAATCTTCGAATGAGTTGAATATGCGCCAGTAGTGGTATGCAGCAATGAATGTAACCATTGAAGATAGAACTAGTGCATTGCGGTACTTAGGTAGAACACGAGCTTGTGACACCAATGTGTAAACGGTGCAAGCAAGCATCGAAATCAAGCCAAAAGAGAACACGTTATAAAGCGTGCTCCATTGGCCGTCTGTTAGATTTACCATTTATATAGCCTCCGTAGGCGTTTTTGGTTCTGGGCCTCGGGTGAGGCTTCAGCCGCAAAAATTGTGGTCCCATATGAAGAGCACAAGTCCCGCGTAGTAAAAGGGTAGGGGTGTATGACGGAAAAATCACGGCTATATCTCAGGAATTTTGCCAATTTTTGGCGATTTTAAGCGTGTGGGTGGCTGCATATAGCCTTCTGGCATGGCAAAAAAGGCAGCTCCGACTAAAGACCCATTCCGCTGCTCTGAGTGCGGATGGAGCACCACTAAGTGGGTCGGCAGGTGCGGAGAATGCCAAGCCTGGGGCGTAGTTGAAGAGGTTGCAGCTCCAAAGAAGCTCTCTCTAGTTGCTGGGCAGGTAACTTCGCCGGCACTTCCAATTGGTGAAGTTAGTTTAGAAAATGCAAAGGCAAGATCTAGTGGCGTAAGTGAGCTTGATCGAGTTCTTGGTGGCGGCTTAGTTCCTGGCGCCGCAATTTTATTAGCTGGCGAACCAGGTGTCGGAAAATCAACTCTCCTATTAAGTGTCGCTGCAGAAAGTGCACGAGCAAAAATTAATTCACTTTACATAAGTGGCGAAGAATCAGCTTCTCAAGTTCGGTTACGTGCTGAACGATTAAATGCAATTGATCCAAACTTGTGGCTCGCATCTGAGAATGAATTAAGTTCGGTGATTGCACATATCGATGCTGTAAAACCACAATTGTTAATAATTGATTCAATCCAAACTATCGCAAGTGCTGCAGTAGATGGAGCACCTGGTGGCGTTACCCAAGTTCGCGAAATTGCAGCAGCGCTAATTAGAATTGCAAAAGAGAGATCAATAACTTTGATTTTAGTTGGACATGTTACAAAAGATGGTTCAATCGCCGGTCCAAGACTTCTCGAACATATTGTTGATGTGGTTTTAAATTTTGAAGGCGAACGTCACTCCAGATTGCGTTTAATTCGCGCAATTAAAAATAGATTCGGCGCTTCTGATGAAGTCGGCTGCTTCGATATGAATGAAAATGGAATTACCTCACTTCCAGATCCAACCGGGTTGTTTACAACCCGACATGGCGAACCTGTTCCAGGAACTTGCGTAACCGTTACTCTCGAAGGCAGACGGCCGCTACTTGCAGAGATTCAGGCACTTGTTGGTGCGGCGGTTCCAGATGGTAGAGATTTCGGAAATTCCCGTCGCGTTACATCGGGTCTAGATAACCCACGAACTGCAATGACTTTAGCTGTTCTAGAACTTAGGGCGAATATTCGAGTTTCTGGTCGCGATGTATATGTTGCAACAGTTGGTGGAATGAAAATTTCTGAACCTGCAGCAGATCTTGCTGTCGCACTTGCAGTTGGATCTGCGGCAAAAGGCTTGGCACTTCCACCAGATTTGATTGCAATTGGTGAAGTCGGACTTGCAGGAGAAATTAGAAAGGTAACTGGAGCAACTCAGAGAATTGCTGAAGCGGCTCGGTTAGGATTTAAAAAGGCGATGGTTCCAGCAGGCAGCGATATAAAGATTCCTGGAATTGAAATTATGGAGGTCGCCCGCTTAGAGCAGGCGATCGCTCGCGTAAAGATTAATTAATTTCTAATTAATTATTTAGGTGTTTGGGCTTTGGCTAAGTCGCCAGGAGAATCTGGCATCTCTGCTTTAGGCATTCCTTTGAAGGTAAATATTTCTTTCTCATCTTCAGTTGTTGTTCCTACCAAGATAATTTCTCCAGCTTTTAAATCACCAAAGAGAATCTTCTCAGAGAGCATGTCTTCAATTTCGCGTTGAATGCAACGACGAAGTGGGCGGGCCCCAAGAAGTGGGTCGTAACCCTTCTTTGCAAGAAGTGCCTTTGCCTCAGTCGTTAATTCAATTCCCATATCGCGAGCGCGAAGTCTCTCATCCAAATTAGCAATCATTAGATCTACGATTTGAATAATTTCGTTCTCAGTCAATTGGTGGAAGACGATTACATCATCGATGCGGTTAAGGAACTCTGGGCGGAAATGGTTCTTAAGTTCGTCATTTACCTTGCCCTTCATGCGTTCGTAGTTCCCTTGCTCATCTGATGCGTTTGTGAAACCAAGGTTTAAGGTCTTTGAGATATCGCGAGTTCCAAGGTTCGTAGTCATGATGATTATTGTGTTCTTAAAATCTACAACTCGACCTTGGGCATCAGTTAAGCGACCATCTTCAAGCACTTGTAGAAGTGAGTTAAAGATATCTGGGTGGGCCTTTTCAATCTCATCGAATAGAACTACAGAGAATGGTTTGCGGCGAACCTTTTCAGTTAATTGGCCACCTTCGTCGTATCCAACATAACCTGGAGGTGCGCCAAATAACCTTGAAGCAGTGTGCTTCTCGGAGTATTCGGACATATCAAGTTGGATAAGTGCATCGGCATTACCGAATAAGAATTGCGCGAGAGTTCTTGATAACTCTGTTTTACCAACACCGGAAGGACCAGCAAAGATAAATGAACCGCCAGGACGCTTTGGATCTTTAAGTCCAGCACGAGTACGGCGAATTGCTTGTGAGAGCGCCTTGATTGCTTGTTCTTGGCCAATCACGCGACGATGAAGTTCATCCTCCATGCGAAGCAGACGTGCAGTTTCAGCTTCAGTCAATTTAAATACTGGAATACCAGTTGCGTTAGATAGAACTTCAGCGATTAGCTCTTCGGTAACTTCTGCAACCACATCGAGATCGCCAGCTTTCCAAGTCTTCTCAGCTTCGCTCTTCTCAGTGATT
>CANLTP010000118.1 GCA_947494085.1 Actinomycetota bacterium
GTGGTGCACCTCTTGGTGCGCGCTTAGGACACTTCTATCGCGGTGCTGGAATAAATGTTTTAGAAGGATATGGATTAACCGAAACAACTGCTGGTGCAACTCTTAACCTTTCATCCGCACAACGCGTTGGCTCTGTTGGTCGTCCACTTCCTGGAACAACAGTAAAAATTGCAGAAGATGGTGAAGTTCTTATTAAAGGCGACATCGTTATGAACGGTTACTGGCAGAACGATGCTGCAAACAGCGAAGTCTTTACCAGTGATGGATTCTTCAAGAGCGGTGACCTTGGAACACTTGATCATGCCGGTTTCCTCTCGATTGTTGGTCGTAAGAAAGAATTGATTGTTACTTCAGGAGGAAAGAATGTTGCTCCTGCCGTATTAGAAGATCGAGTTCGCGCTCATCCACTTGTAAGCCAGTGCATGGTTGTCGGAGATAACAAGCCGTTCATCGCCGCACTTGTAACAATCGATCCAGATGCAATAAAGAATTGGATCACTGCGAACAAGAAAGATGGCGCAACAGTCGCAACACTTACTAAAGACCCTGACTTGAATTCAGTTATTCAAACTGCAATTGATGAAGCAAATAAAGCGGTTAGCCGTGCAGAATCAATTCGTAAATTCACTATCTTGCCAACTGATTTCACAATCCCTGGCGGTCAACTAACTGCAAAACTTTCAGTTAAGCGACATGTTGTAGCGGCCGAGTTTGCACAGGAAATCGAAGCGCTCTTTACGTGAAAACCGCTCGTGGCCTCCACGACGAGATAAGTAAAGATTTAAGCGACATTGGCAATGGCTTAGATGCCTTAGCTGGACGCGTCGACTGCAATTCCGATCATCGAAGCTTTTTGCGAGATCTTAGGTCGAAGATTTCTATTCTCTCCGAGCTTCTCACCGCTGAAATCCCGGCAGCAAATGAAACTTCCCGAACCATATTTTCGATAGACATTCGGAGAGAGATTTCTGAGATAAATCAGATGTTGGAAAGTGAAGATTCTCCCGAAGAAATTTTGCTCGAACTAAAGGAGCTACTCGGCTTTCCAAAACACTTCTTGGAGCAGAGCAAAGGAAATTTGCGAACTCTTGTTCCGCTAACAAAACGTGAGAAGGAAGTCCTACTTCTGCTCCCCCGGGGTCTAACTGCAAAGGCTATGGCTTCTGAATTATTTTTAACTGAAGCAACAATCAAGACACATTTAGCTACGATTTATCGAAAATTTGAGGTGCGAAACCGTTCTCAAGCAATTGCAATTGGTATTGAAAACAGACTCTTAACCTTCTAGAACTTCCGCGAATCTACTGCCCCAATAATTCCAATTCCAATTTTCAACTGCCCAAGTTCGCCCAGCACTGCCAAACTCTTTAGCAAGGTTTGGATTTGCCAGTAGTGAAATGCAAGCCTTAGCAATCTCACTCACGTTCGTTCCGTCGACAACTAGGCCAGTCTTATTCACTAGAACTGCATCAGGTGCACCGCCCGAATTTCCAGCAATTACCGGCAGTCCGGATGCACTTGCTTCCAAATAGACGATTCCCAAACCTTCAACTTCCAGCCCGGCAAGACGTGATCTTGATGGTGAAACAAATACATCTCCAAGCAAGAAATGCTTTGGGAGTTGGTCATATGTAATCCGACCAAGAAGTTGAACATCGTTCTCTAAACCAAATTTACTTATCAGTTTCCGTAAATGAACCTCGCGCGGTCCACTTCCAATTAGCAAAAGCAGGGCATCTGGAATTTCTTCTTTAATCTTTCCCATAGCTTCAATTAGACGATCTTGTCCTTTGCGATGAACTAATCGGCCAACACATAACAGAGTTGGGCGATTCCCAATCTGATACTTAGCAACTAAATCTGCAGGTTTACTGCCAGGCTGAAAGAGCTCTGTTGAGATTCCTGGAGCTATTTGAACTAGCGAAGTTTTTTTGCCTACTGATTTAGCTATTGCAGATTTCGTATATGGCCCAAGATAAGTAATAACATCGCAAGAATTACCGATTCGGCGCATCGCTAACTTAAAGATAGGCAACTTCGCCCACCAAACTTCATGGCCGTGAGTTAGCGCGACTATTCGCTTTGCACCAGCTCGACGTAAATTTGGTGCCATAAGTGCAAGCGGTGCTGCAGCACCAAACCAAATAGTTGTGGATTGATGTTCTCGCATTATTGATTTAGCTTTACTAATTACTCTTGGGGTTGGCAATAAAATCTTGGCTCTATCTCGATAAACAATTGCTCCGTATCTACGGTTCAATTCCTTATCAAAATCGGTATCGCCCTCTTGAGATGATGCAAGAATTACAATTTGCGAACCATCCAATTTTTCCAGGAGGCCGTGAATAAAAGTTTCGATACCGCCAGATCTTGGCCCCAAGTCATTTGTGACAAGAAGAATCTTGCGGTAATTAGATTCGGGTGGCACCGTAGAAACTAAGTGAGCCGAAGCTTGGAGTGAATTTTGCAATCTTTACAGTTGAACCAGGTCTGGTTGCATTAACCATCAAACCTTTACTGATGTAAATTCCAACGTGCGAGATATATCGATTCTTACCAAAGAAGACTAGGTCGCCAGGTTTAAGTTGGCTGAGCGAAACCCGCTTTCCATACCTAATCTGTGCCGCTGCTGAATGTGGAAGCGAAACACCTGCGGTGGCAAATGCTCGTTTAGTTAATCCACTGCAATCCCAATAGGTCATTCCAGCAGCGCCATAAACATAGCGATCGCCAATCTGTTTGATTGAGAAGCGCAGAGCTAATGAGCCACGACCAGAACCTAAGTTTGAACGTGCTGCGGTTGCCAAAGATTTTTTCTTATCGGCGCTCTCGGCTGCATCATTTAAGCGGGCAAGGCGTTCGCGCTCCGCTTTGGAGAGTGAGTTAAACAATTTTTGTGCAGACGCTAATTTATCTTTAACGGCTTTCTCTTGAGCCAAAAATCTAGCTTGTGCCCGCTTAGCCAGCGCGAGCTTGTCATTTACTGTCAACGAGGTTGCAGTAAGGCGCTGCTTTGCAACGCTGTATTGCCTTAACTGCAGAGATTGCTTTCTTGTAACTGATTCAAGCGAACCGGCCGCCGCTAAAAAAAGTCTCGGATCTGAGGAGAAGAGCAATTCCAGGCTGCGACTCATAGCGCCATTCTTATATTGCTCATTCGCGATTGCGCCTAATGAATTTTGAAACTTTGCAACAATCGCTGCATCGGAGGCGGCTTGTCGTTGCACAGATTCAAGTTTGCGGGTTAGCGATTGGTATTCGACTTTGGCTTGTTGCGCCGCTTCGCCGGCAGCTGATGCTTCCTCTTGGA
>CANLTP010000119.1 GCA_947494085.1 Actinomycetota bacterium
GGTGCAGGTGTTGCTGCGCCAGCCTGGATCTGCAACTTGATAAGTGCTGTGATCTTCTTCTTTGGTGCCATTTTTCTTTTCCTTTTCTCGTTTTATTAAATCTTTTGGACTTGGTGGAATGAAAGTTCAACAGGGGTTTCGCGACCAAAGATTGAAACCAAAACTTTTAGCTTGCCTTGTTCTGGCATAATCTCAGCGATTGTTGCTGGAAGCGTTGCAAAAGGGCCATCCATAACAGTTACAGATTCATTGATTTCGAAGTCGATCATACGAATATCAATCTTGTCTGATTTCTTAACTGGACGTGGTGCCAAGATGTTTTCAACTTCAGTCAAGGTAAGTGGAGATGGATGATGCGCATTTCCAACGAAGCCAGTTACGCCAGGAGTGTTACGCACACATGACCAAGATTCATCAGTTAAATCCATGCGAACTAGAACATAACCTGGGAATACATTGCGCTTTACTTGCTTGCGTTGCCCATTCTTAATTTCCATTACTTCTTCTTCAGGAACTTCAATCTGGAAAATATAATCTTCCATATTTAATGAAGTAATACGGTTAGCCAGGTTTCCCTTAACTTTCTTCTCGTATCCTGCGTAAGAGTGAACTACATACCAATCACCAAGTGCGGTGCGAAGTGCGCGACGGAATTCAGCGTTCTCGTCATTCTCTTCTTCTTCGGCTTCAGCTACTTCAGAGAGCGAATCAATTTCAGTTTCCACTTGATCTGGAACCACTGCCACGTCAACAACTGCAGCCTCTGCTGACACTGCGAGCGCAGCTTCGAAATCGTCAACAGAATTAACTGTATTAACAGGAGGCGTATCTAAATTATTCAACTCTTCGAGTGACATGAGATCCCCCTTATCCAAATACCCAGAAGACGACCTTGGTTAAAATCAGGTCGAAGACAGAAACTACGGCGATAACAAATGCTACGAATACCAGAACAACTGCGGTGTAAGTTGTAAGTTGATTTCTAGTTGGCCAAACAACTTTGCGAAGTTCAGAAACTATTTGGCGATAGAAAAGGCCAATGCGACCGAAGAACCCGAGGGATTCCTGGTCTGTGTTGTGTGATGGATCTTTCTCATCAACCACGTTCACTACCTCTTTCCTATTTATTACTAGTTACAAATAAAACTTCTTCAACTTCTTCAACAACTTGCAGGGCAGGAGGGACTTGAACCCCCAACCGCCGGTTTTGGAGACCGGAACTCTGGCCAGTTGAGCTACTGCCCTTCGAGCGTTACTTAAGTCAAGAAGACATGCGTCAGCATGACCTAATGCAAGCGCCAGAACGGGGAGTGTAGAGCGTGGAGGGGGGGTTAGTAAAACTGAGGAATGGCATACTCCGCCCTATGAGCGCAAAACCAAGAATTTCTCGTCGGATCGCAGCCATCGCCGAATCAGCCACATTGGCAGTAGATGGAAAGGCGAAAGCACTTAAAGCAGCTGGTCGTCCCGTTATCGGCTTCGGTGCTGGTGAACCAGATTTCCCAACACCTGATTACATTGTTAAAGCAGCAGCTGATGCAGCAGCAAAACCTGCAAACCATCGCTACACACCAACACCTGGACTTCCAGAATTGCGTGATGCAATTGTTGCGAAAACACTTCGCGATTCAAATTATGTAATTACTGCAGATCAAGTTCTTGTTACTAACGGTGGCAAGCAATCTGTTTATCAATCATTTGCATCAATCATTGATCCAGGTGATGAAGTGATCTTACCTTCGCCATTTTGGACCACGTATCCGGAATGTATAAAGCTTGCTGGTGGAATTTCGGTAGAAGTATTTGCCGATGAGACTCAAAATTATTTAGTAACTGTTGATCAACTAGAAGCGGCAAGGACTCCAAAGACAAAAGCGTTGTTGTTCTGTTCACCATCGAATCCAACCGGTTCAGTTTATTCTGCAGAACAGGTTAAGGCGATTGGGCAATGGGCGCTCGCACATGGCATCTGGGTTATCTCAGATGAAATTTACGAACACTTACTTTATGACGGTGCTACTGCACCAAGCTTGCCAGTTGTAGTTCCAGAGATGGCAGATCAAACAATCATTATTAACGGTGTTGCAAAAACTTATGCAATGACCGGGTGGCGAGTTGGTTGGATGATTGGGCCTAAAGATGTAATTAAGGCTGCTACTAATCTGCAATCTCACTTAACTTCGAACGTTTCGAATGTATCCCAACGTGCAGCAATCGCTGCTGTTACTGGCGACTTAACTGCGGTTCATGAAATGGGAGTTGCGTTTGATCGTCGCCGTAAATTAATCGTTGATCTATTAAATAAAATTCCTGGGGTTACCTGTCCAACTCCTACTGGCGCCTTCTACGTTTATCCATCAGTAAAGGGCGTATTAGGTAAGGAGATCCGCGGAAAGCGGCCACAAACTTCTGCCGAGCTTGCAACACTTATTTTGGATGAAGTTGAAGTTGCTGCGGTGCCAGGTGAAGCATTTGGTCCATCAGGTTATCTGCGCTTTTCCTATGCACTTAGTGATGACGATATTGTCGAAGGAATTGGTCGCGTAGCAAAGTTACTTTCAGAAGCTAAATAGTTTTAAAGGCTCAATCCAACTAATTGCACTTCTGTTTGCAGAACTATCCCAAACTTTGCTCGCACTTTTTCCTGAGCGCTTCGTGCTAATTCAACTAAATCCTTAGCGGTTGCATCACCGGCATTTGAAAGTGCAAGAACATGCTTTGGTGAAATTTGGGCACCGGCTATTTGATCACCTTTACTAACTCCCGCATGCTCCATTAACCAAGCTGCTGAAGTTTTAATTCTGCCATCAGACATTGGCCATCTAGGTGCATCGCTCGGCAAGTTATCCGCTGTGCTTTTATCCAAAATTGGATTCATAAAGAAAGAACCTGCAGATTTAATTCCCTGTCCAAGCAACATTCCCTTGGCGCCTCGTAACTTCAAAACTGCATCTCGAACTTTAGTTATAGCGACCCGGGCCCCAATTTCTACTCCGAGTTCCTTTGCTAATTCGGCATAGCCAATCGGCAAAGATGCTTCACCTATTCGCAATTGAAAAGTTACATCCAAAATTACATAACGCTCTGGCTCAGATTTAAAGATTGAATTCCGATAACTAAATTCGCATTGGCTTGCAGTAAATGACTTTGCCTCTTTTGATTTGCGATCAAATGTGCGAACCCGGGCAATTACCTCAGAAACTTCGTGGCCATAAGCTCCAATGTTTTGAATCGGAGCGC
>CANLTP010000120.1 GCA_947494085.1 Actinomycetota bacterium
AACGAATGCCCAAAGCTTATAAACCAAAGTGTGAACACCCATCAGAGCTGCCACATCTTCATCTTGACGGATTGCTTCCCAAGCACGTCCAGGACGACGAACCGTAAATCGGCGAACCATCCAAACTACCAAGAGAATTAAAACCATAACTAACCAGAAATAACTTTGTGGATGCTCGTAATCGAACTTCAGGCCAGCGATAGAAGGAGGGTTTGGAATGCCAGCAATTCCGTTCGGACCACCAGTCGACACACTGTTCAATGCAACAATTCGAACAATCTCACCGAAGCCAAGAGTGATAATTGCTAAATAATCACCGCGAAGACGAAGAGCTGGAAGTCCAAGCAAAACCCCTGAAATCATTGCAAAAACAATTCCGAAAGGCAGAATCTCCCAAGTGTTCCAATCCAGCATCGTAGACATAATCGCTTGGGTGTAAGCACCGATTGCAAAGAAGGCCACGAAACCCAGATCCAGCAGACCAGATTTACCGACAACAATATTTAAACCAAGTGCCATCAAAATAAACATTCCGACTGGATAAACCAGAACATCCTGGAATGAGGTAATTGGTGTATTCAGAAAACTAGTTGGGCCCCACGATGCGGCAAACGGTAAAAGCGCCATCAGGGCAATAAATGCCAGAACAAAGATTGTCCTAGAAGGACGGTTCCAATTCTCCCAAATCTGGGCACCTTTGTCTCTTAAATTAATCATTATTAGGTCCTCGTTTGCTGGACGGCTTCACCGAAGATGCCGCTCGGTCTGATTAATAGAACCAAAACTAAAACAACGAAGACGGTAACTGCTTTCCACTGTGAACCAAGAATTGCCGATGCAAATTGTTCCAGCAATCCTAAGAAGACTCCACCGTAAAAAGCACCTCTAATATTTCCGATTCCACCTAAAACTGCCGCTGTAAATGCTGCGATTCCAAGGTTGAAACCCACGTTGAAGATTGTATTTTCGTAAACCGTTGTATAGAAAAAGGCTGCGGCTCCGGTAGTTAAACCACCAATAGCGAAAGTGAGTGTGATCACCTTGTTTAGATTTATGCCCATCAGGCGAGAATTCTCTTCGGACATTGAAACTGCTCGAATCGCTTTTCCAAGTCGAGAACGATTAACAAATTGATCAAGAAGCACGAAGATAACTATTGACGCAACAATTGTTATCATTGTATCTATTCGGATATTGGCGCCCCAGATATTCCCTAAACTGCTCTTCTCCAAAAGTCTTGGCGCGGTCTGTGGTCTTGAATGCGTAATAATTCGCATTCCTTCAGATAAGAAAATTGAAGTTCCGATGGCCGAGATTAAGCTGGCCAATCTGCTCGCGCCAAGAATGCGGAGCCTGCGATACGCGACAAGTTCAACTAACATTGCAAGCAGAGCACAAATTATCATCGCAGCAAATAAACTTGCGAACATCGTTACCAGAAGAGTTACACCGACTATTGGCTTGGTATTAACATCGTTATTCAAAATCGTAACTTGCATGAAGAGAACAGTGAATGTTCCGATCATGAATACTTCAGAATTTGCAAAATTTATTAAACGCAATACGCCGTAAACCATTGTGTAACCAAGGGCGATTAGTGAATAAATCAAACCCAAGGCCAAGCCCTGAAGACACAGAGACCAAAATTGTGAGGTTACGACTGAAAAATTCATTAACTCTATTTCTCTTAAGAGGAACTATTTGAAAATGGTGGCTCTGGTTTTATCCAGAGCCACCATGCTATTCATTCAGCAATGATCTTGCTAACTTAAATTAGCCGTTTACCCCACGGAGATACTTGATTTTTCCGTCTTCAACGACGAATTCACCAACTGGAGCGCCACCAACTAAGTCACCATAACGGTCGAACTTAATTGTCTCTCCGCCAACACCCTTCCATGAACCTGATGCTACGCAAGAAGCGATTCCTGGACGAGTCAACTTTCCTTTCTTGATGCAATCAAGATAGATGTTAGTTGCGTCGAATGTTGAAGTTACGTATAGGCCTGGGACCTTTACGCCAGTTATCTTCTGGAAATCAGCTAGTTGAGTCTTGCTGACTAGAAGATCGAAAGGCACGTCTGGAGCTGTTAGACGAACGCCTTCAGCTGCAGAACCTGCAAGAGTTGTGAAGTCAGATGTATTAACGCCATCTCCGGCTGTGAAGATTGCCTTTGAGCCACCATCGCGAAGTGCCTTAACAAACTTTGCACCATCGGTTTGGTAACCACAGTAGATAACTGAGTTTGCACCTGAAGCAATTACCTTCGAAGCAACTGATGAGTAATCGCTTGTTAGCTTTGGAACAGAATCTTCTCCAGCGATTGTACCTAGCTTCTTAGCTGCTGGCTTAACATCGTCGCAAAGTGGCTTACCGTAAGTTGTCTGGTCATCAACGATGTAGAACTTAGGTGATGTGATTCCCTTAGCTGCAACCTTTGCCATAACAACTGACTGAGTTGAATCGAAAGGAACTACACGGTGGAACACTGGGAATCCGTTTCCCTTAGACTTTGGATTTGAAAGATCCACGTTAGTTGCTGATGGCGAGATCATGGTTAGGCCTGCTGGCTTGTAGTAAGGGAAGGAGTTTTTAGCTTCACCAGAACATGAAGTTCCAATTAGTCCAATAATCTTCTTATTTGCTGCTACTCCTGGTGCAACGTTTGTTGCAACTGTTGGGTCGCATTGTGAGTCAGCCTTGATGAGGTTGACCTTTACCTTTGGCTTTGATGCGTTGTATAACGCGATTGCATAAACTGCGCCTGGAAGTTGATCTTGACCAAGTTGTGCATCTGCGCCAGTTAATGGGCCTTGGAATGCAAGAGTTACTTCTTTAACTGCTGCGTTAGCTTGTGTAGTCGCTACTGTTCCAAGTGCAAGAACAGATGCTGCAACTACGGCAAGAACGCGCTTTGAGTTCTTATTCATGTATACCTTCCTGTTTTTCTGTGCCTGCGCACAGCTTGATGTTTCGTCCCGGGAAAGGGAGACAGCAAGGCTACAGGTGAACGAGAGGTGAACTCAAACAAAATATTGAGAATTCCAATCAATTTACCTAATTGTTATGGGGCTTGAGGGGTCTTAGCGGTCCGGAGCCGATTCTGGGGAAATCACGGCCTCAGCCACCGCTTTCATGCTGATGCGCCGGTCCATGGCCGCCCGCTGAATCCATCCGAAGGCTTCGGGTTCACTCAGGTTCATAGCAGCCATCAAGATTCCCTTAGCCCGA
>CANLTP010000121.1 GCA_947494085.1 Actinomycetota bacterium
ACTAAAAGTTCAACATCGAGGGCTGCGTAATTTAGCCACTCTGGCCGCAGTGGACGAAGTGACCAATCAACGGCGCTATGTTCTTTGGCAAGTGTTACATCGAGTAATTGCTCGGTTAGTGGGCCCAAACCAACGCGCTCGCAACCTGCAATTCGACCAGCTAATTCAGTGTCGAAAATAATTTGGGGATTTATGCCGACTTCGCGCAGACAGGCTAGGTCTTGTGTAGATGCGTGAATAATCCATTCCTGGTCTGCGAAGGCATCGCTCATCTCAGCCCAATATGGGCTGTGGCCAACTGCAATTGGATCGATTAAATGGAGTCCGCCACCGCTGCGCTTTATTTGTATCAAATATGCACGAGCTGAATATTTGTAACCAGATGCACGTTCAGCATCAATTGCGATTGGCCCACTGCCAGCTTTCAGTTGCGATAAAACTTCGCCAAGGCCCTCAGAAGTTTCAACTAATTCTGGAACGCCACCTACTGGTGCAAGAAGTGGTTCTGCCATTATCTACTGCGACTTAGCTGGGTGACACCATCAGGAATCGGTGAAAGCCCTGCTGACATTTCTAAAAGTTCGACCCATGCTTTTATATGGCTGGCAATGTTTTCACCAGATGTTGGAGTCCAAGATGCTCTGACTTCTAACTCGCTATCTTCCTCTAAATTTTCTAGCGTTCCAAAAGATGCACTTGCAACTTTAGTTACGGTCCCACTTGGCGCCGTGAAATCACAACCATTTGCCTTCAATGATTCCATCAACCAAGTCCACCCGATATTGCAGAGCATTGGATCTGCTGCCATCTCATTATCAATTGCAGCTCTTACAAAAGTTACACATCTGAAATTTCCAGACCAACCTTCTTGGCCATCTGGATCGTGCAATAGAACAAATCTTCCGGTTGCAGCATCTTCTAGAACATCTGCGGTCATAGCAAAAGCAAATGGGGCTAATTTTTGTGGAGCCGGGACTTCCTCTAAGAGGATTTCAACCCGGGGCTTGATAGCGCGAATTTGAGCGATGATGTCATCAAAATTCTCGGCCATGTGAAAATGGTAAGGCGTTATTTCGGGTATCAGGTGAAGGCGCGAGCAGTAAAGGATGTGGCATGTAATAACCTCCTCCAATGGCCGCGATACTCGCTCTCTTTTCCAGCGTTCTCTGGGGAACTGCAGATTATTTGGCCGGAAATCTAACTAAGCGATACAAAGCAATTGCGGTTACAGGTGTTTCTCAAGCATTTGGTTTAGTCACTGGAATTGTTTTAGTTGTCGCAACCGGCGCTTACATCGCGCCAAATCTAAGTTGGGATGGCTATTTACTTCCTGCAGTTGGTGCCGGTATCGCAGGATTTTTTGGTTTAGTTTCTTTTTACTCCGGATTAGCAACCGGGCGAATGGGTGTTGTTTCACCAATCAGCACTTTAAGTGCAGTGATCCCACTGACTTTCGCTTTTATTTCAGGGGAGCGTCCGACTTCAATTCAAATATTAGGAATGAGCATTGCACTCTTGGGCGCATTTTGTGCATCCGGTCCAGACATTGTTAAAGGGCTTCCAATAAAGCCACTTCTATTTGGTCTTGGTGCGGCACTTGGTTTTGGTGTTGCACTTGCTCTAATGGCACAAGGTTCAAAAACAAGTTCACTTATGACAATGACTTCGATGCGGGTGGTTTCAGTTTCAATGTGTATTTTTATCGCACTTCGCTTTCGCACACTAGGTGGCTTTAGAGTTTCCGATCTTAAAATCTTAATCATTATTGGCATTACAGATTTTGCCGCAAACTTGATGCTCGGGGTTGCAACAACAAAAGGTTTAGTTTCAGTTGCTATGGTTTTTGGAGCGCTATTCCCAATTGTTACATCGCTCCTAGCCTTTAAGTTTTTAAATGAACGACTTCATAGAGTTCAGTATTTAGGAATTCTCTTTGCTGTTGCCGGTGTTTCTCTTATTTCTATCGGCTAATTTCAATTGGCTAATTTCTAATCAACTTTAGGAAAGTTTCGCCCGCTATTTTTTCACTAGATTCGACGGTAAATTCTCGAGTCAATGCGCTCAAGTCATAAACGTTTTCGCCGCCAGATTTCTTGCTAAGTGTTAGATATAGTTCATCGATTTTGTTTGCGATTAGCAGCTCTTGAATTAAATTCATTCCGCCTTCAACTAAAACGCATTCACCAAATTCTTTCTCGGCCTTATCAATTGCGCTTATTGGATCGAGTTCCCAGATGTGTGCCTTTGGGTTATCTCGAACGCTTCCCGGTATGTCGTTAGACCTAGAAATAACAACGAGTGGGACCGGAGTTTCTGCGTAGGGCTCGTTTCTAGCGGTATTTCCCCCGATGAGAATTACCGAGGCTTGGGCTCTAAGTTCGTGAAAACGCTTGCGATCTTCGGCTGAACTGAGGGATTTTGAACTGCCATCGAGGGTTGTGCTGCCATCACTTCCCAGAACTAAGTTGGCCAGAACACTCATAGGCAAACCGTAGTGTCAGTGGGCCCATTTATCATTTTCAACATGATGATCGATTGCCAAACCTGCACCATGCGCGATATCTCATGTGGAGATTGCGTTGTATCTGTTCTGCTAAATATCACTGCAGCTCCTGCAAGTGAAATATCAAATAATCAAATCAGCGCACTCTCAGTTCTTTCAGATAAAGGATTGGTGCCGCCACTACGCTTTGAAAGCGCCGCGAATTAAGCGTAATTCCACAGATATTTGAACTCGAACCATGGCAGTGGTTACCCTTCTCGAATGAAATTAACGAGATCAGTAGCGCAGCTTCTCAGCGCTGCATTAGCAATCTCGCTTCTTCCACTTTCAGCTGCCAATGCCGCACCTTCGCTAAATGATGTCCGAACTAAGATTCGGGTTCTCCAGGAGGAAGCATCGGCGGCCGGCGAAGCGGCGCAACAAGCCAAGGTCGAATACCAATCGCTAACCCGCAAACTTGAATCTGTGCAAAGACAAGCCGCCTCTGATGCCGCGATTGTTGCAAAGTTTAAAAACTCTTTAGGCGCAATTGCGAATGAGCAGTACAAGAATGGCGCCATGAGTCGCAGTCTGGAATTGCTCTTCTCTTCAGATCCAACACTTTTTTTATCAGCAGCCGGTTCGCTTGAATCAGTTACAAGAAAGCAATCTCTACAGTTAAGGCAATACAGCGTTGCAAAGCAGCGTCTTACTGCAACTTCATTGACGGTCAATGACAAGCTCG
>CANLTP010000122.1 GCA_947494085.1 Actinomycetota bacterium
GCATCGGGTCTGCCAGTTGGCGGGGACTTGGAATATGCCGATGAAGTAACTCTTGGCCGCGCATTTGAAGGTCGAAGGACGGTAGAGAACTAACTTCTAGTTATTTCTCATTATTTGATACGCCCAAGCGTTTCATTATTTGAGACAAACCCGATATTGCTTTCCGCAACCCAAGCGCATGGTGGATATTTAACCCATGGGATTGATTGTTCAGAAATACGGCGGCTCCTCCGTTGCTGATGCCGAAGGGCTCAAGCGGGTCGCCAATCGAATCGTGGCCACCAAACGAGCTGGCCACCAAGTCGTTGTCGTCGTTTCGGCGATGGGAGATACCACTGACGAATTAATCGATCTCGCCAATCAAGTTTCACCACTTCCAAATGGTCGCGAACTCGACATGTTGCTTACTGCTGGCGAACGAATTTCGATGGCACTTCTTGCAATGGCAATCGGAAATCTTGGAAATGAAGCGCGCTCCTTTACAGGTTCACAAGCCGGAGTAATAACAACTTCTGCACATGGCCGCGCTCGCATTATCGATGTAACACCTTCTCGAATTACTGAAGCGCTAAACGAAGGTGCGATTGCAATTGTCGCGGGCTTCCAAGGAATTAGCCAAGATACAAAAGATGTAACAACACTTGGTCGCGGTGGTTCTGACACAACAGCTGTTGCACTTGCTGCTGCACTTGATGCAGATGTCTGCGAAATTTATACCGATGTCGATGGAATTTTCTCTGCCGATCCACGAGTTGTTCCTGCAGCGAAAAAATTAAAGACAGTTACATATGACGAGATGCTAGAACTTGCAGCATCTGGTGCAAAAGTTCTGCACCTGCGTTGCGTTGAATATGCGCGTCGTTATGACATGCCAATTCACGTACGTTCATCATTTTCAAATAACGAAGGAACCTGGGTGGTCAAAGATCATCCTGAAGGAGGAGCCGAAATGGAACAAGCAATCATCGCGGGCATCGCCCATGATAAGAGCGAAGCAAAGATAACCGTGGTTGGAGTTCCTGATCGCACGGGAACCGCCGCGCGAATCTTCCAAGCTATTGCAGATGCCGACATCAACATCGACATGATCGTGCAGAATGTTTCTGCCGCCGCAACCGGCCTAACTGATATTTCATTTACTTTGCCAAAGACTGAAGGCGCATCTGCAACTGCAATTTTGCAGCGTATCCAAGGTGAAATTGGTTTCCAATCAATTCAATACGATGATCAAATCGGAAAGCTATCTCTGATTGGCGCAGGAATGCGTTCACATCCTGGTGTTACAGCAACATTCTTTGCCTGCCTCGCTGAAGCCGGAGTGAATATTGAAATGATTTCAACTTCAGAAATTCGTATTTCAATTGTTTGCCGCGCAACTGATTTAGATAATGGCGTTCGCGCTGCACACACTGCATTTGAGTTAGATGCTGCTCAAATTGAAGCTGTTGTTTACGGAGGAACTGGTCGATGAGTAAGAAACCATCACTAGCAGTCGTTGGAGCAACTGGCGCTGTCGGAACCGTAATGCTCGATATTTTGACCAAGCGCGAAAATGTTTATGGCGAGATTCGTTTAATCGCATCTGCCCGAAGCGCTGGTAAGAAACTTATGTGTCGCGGTGAAGAACTCACTGTTGTTGCACTTTCACCAGAAGCATTTGATGGAATTGATATTGCTATGTTCGATGTTCCAGATGAAATTTCTGCCGAATGGGCACCGATTGCTGCATCACGTGGCGCAGTTGTAGTCGATAACTCTGGCGCATTTCGCATGGATCCTGAAGTTCCACTAGTTGTTCCGGAAGTAAATCCAAAGGCTGCGAAGAAGCGCCCAAAGGGAATTATTTCAAATCCAAACTGCACAACCCTTTCAATGATTGTTGCAATGGGTGCACTTAACAAAGAATACAAACTTGAAGAATTAGTTGTCGCTTCATATCAAGCAGCATCAGGTGCTGGTCAATCTGGTATCGATACTTTGCGTGCACAAATTTCTGCAGTCGCCGGAACAAACTCTGGCGATATTGCAAATGATTCGAAGGCGCATATAAAAGAGAATGGTCCATTCCCAAAGCCACTTGCTCTTAACGTAATTCCTTGGGCTGGCTCACTAAAAGAGGAAGGTTATTCCTCTGAAGAACTTAAGGTTCGCAACGAATCCCGCAAGATTCTTGGAATGCCTGATCTAAAAGTTTCAGCTACCTGCGTTCGAGTTCCAGTATTAACAACTCACTCACTTGCAGTGCATGCAATCTTTAAGAAGAAGGTGTCACGTAAAGAAGCGCAGGAAATTCTACGAAATGCAGCTGGCGTAAAGCTTGTTGACGATCCAGAAAAATACGAATTTCCAACACCTGCTGAAGTTGTAGGAACAGATCCAACTTGGGTTGGTCGCGTTCGTCGCAGCCTTGATGACAAGCACGCACTCGATCTCTTCTTGTGTGGCGATAACTTACGCAAAGGTGCAGCTTTAAATACTGCGCAGATTGCAGAACTTGTTGCTAAAGAGTTTTAAGTAATTCTTTTTAAAACGCTGCTTCCAAAGTAACTAAGGAAACTTCTGGTGGCGATGCCACTCGAATTCTTGCAAAAGGACTTGTTCCCATTCCCGCAGAAACATGTAGCCAAGGTTCATTTGGTTCACGAGTTAAACCACGTGCGCGCCAGGTTGGTAAATCACAATTAGTTGTAAGCGCTTTGCTCTCACCAATCCAAGGTAGGCGAACTTGCCCACCATGTGTGTGACCGGCAAAAATTAAATCTAAATTATCTTTACTCATCGCATCCAAAATTCGCAGATACGGTGCATGCGTTACACCAATTGCAAGATCAGCATTCTTATCTGGCACTCCCGCAACTTCACTGTAATTATCAAAATTCAAATGCGCATCATCGGTTCCACGCGCCTCGATAGTTGTGTCATTAATCTTTATGAATTCACGCGAATGATTTAAATCAAGCCAACCAATTCCAGTTAAGGATTTCTGTAAACCTTCCCAATCTAAATCCGGGCCCAGCTTTCGTTTGCCGTTATCTTTAAATAAATAAGAGAACGGGTTCTTAGGCTTTGGACCAAAATAATCATTAGAACCAAATACAAATAAACCAGGAACATCAAAGAGTGGATGCAAGGCATCTAGAACAACCGGAACGGCATCTTTATGTGCCAAGAAATCTCCGGTGCTAATAACAAGGTCAGGTTTCAAATCAGCGAAGGATTTAA
>CANLTP010000123.1 GCA_947494085.1 Actinomycetota bacterium
CCCAACCTTCTTAACGGTTCTAATCATTCTGGGCCATATTTCGATGAAGGTCTTCGATTTAATTTATGGAATTTCCGGTAAGGGTTATGTAACAAAGGTGCTTGCGATTTATATGTGGCAAGTTATCTTCGACTTCCAGAACTATGCCAAGGGCGCAGCAATCGCCGTAGTCATCCTGGTGTTGATTGCTGTAGTAGTTATTCCATACCTAATCTATGTAAATAAGACAGAGGAGGCGAACAAATGAGCACTGATATCGCATCCCGCGTTACGCAATCAAAGGATATTTCGCGCAATAAGAAGAAGCTTGATGGCGTTGGCCAATTCTGGTTGGTCTTCCGTTACATCGCACTCGCTCTTCTCTTTGTTATCGCTGCGTTGCCGATCTACATCATGGTCATTAACTCAGTTAAGGGAATCACTGGTGTAAGTCAGTCCGCAGCATTTATTCCGCCTACTTCACTTAACTTTGGCGCCTGGGGTCCTACTTGGGAAATCCTGCGCGAACCAATGTTCCGAACCCTGGTCTTCGTTCTTCAATCCTCAATCATTTCCGCAATTATCGGATCAATAAATGGTTTCGTATTCGCTAAGTGGCGCTTTAAGGGTTCAACCGTAATCTTCACTTCATTCTTATTCGGTATGTTCATTCCTTACCAAGCAATCATGATTCCACTTACCCAATTCAATAAGTGGGCCGGCATTGGTGGAACAATTTACGTTCTGGTCTTCGCACACATTATTTACGGAATCCCAATTTGCACATTGATCTTCCGTAACTATTACCAAGGTATTCCAAATGAATTAATCGAAGCGGCCCGCGTTGATGGTGCCAGCATGACTTATATCTATCGCTCAATTATTTTGCCGCTATCGATACCCGGCTTCGTAGTTGTTCTGATTTGGCAGTTCACATCAGCCTGGAACGACTTCCTCTTTGCGATCTTCTTAACGGGTGGTTCGCCGAAGTTATCGGTTGCAACTACAGCTCTTAACTTCATTACCGGTTCAGGTAACCAGGTTTATTACGGAAACAATATGACAGCATCGCTAATCGTTTCGATTCCAACGCTGCTGGTTTATATGTTCCTTGGCCGCTACTTCTTGCGCGGTCTGCTCTCTGGTTCGTTAAAGGGTTAAGCCTTAACAGGAGTTAAGTTTAGAAACCGTATGAATAATCAAATTTTAATTAAAGGTGCAGCCGTTTTTGATAGCGCTAACGGTGAATCTAAGATTAGAGATCTTGCCGTAAAAGATGGGCAAGTTGTTGATGCGATTTCTTTAGTAAATCCTCAAATTGTTGATGCATCGGGCTTAACGGCCATGTTTGGTTTATGGGATTGCCATTCGCACCCAGGTGGTTTGATGTATGACTTAAGCGCACAAGGATTTTTTTAAGGACCAGCAGAATGGGCTGTGCGCGCGGGCGCAAATTTACTTGAAGCTGCAACATATGGTGTTACTGGTGTCCGTGCTGTAGCCGAGGCAAGTCGTGTCGATATTGCTTGGGCCAAAGCCTTCGCTGAAGGAAAATATTTAGGACCAAGACTTCTCTGTGCAGGAGCAGGAATACGCACGACCGGCGGACATGGGACTGCTTATCCAAGATTTGCAACTGATGCAGTTTGGGAAATTCCAGCCGATGGCGCAGATGAGATGCGAAAAGTTGCACGTTCTTTAATAGAACAAGGTGTTGATTGGATTAAGTTAATGATCACTGGCGGTCTGTACAGCGAACATGAAACAGTTGAAGATAGTCAATTCACCGATGATGAACTTGTGGCAGTTATGGAAGTAGCGCGAAATAGAGGAATTCCAGTTGCTGCACACTGTGGCGGCGCTCGAATTGCTGAACGCTTCTCGGATTTAGGTGGACGTTCAATCGAACATGGATATGCCCTTGATGAAAAAACTGCAGCAACACTTGCCAAAAATGGCACTTGGCTGGTTCCCACAATCAGCGTCACGCATGATGCGGATATGATGGAAAAAGATGAATGGCCAATTCATGCAAAAACGAGAGCAGCTGTTGCTGCAAAAAAGCATGCAGAAGGACTTATGGCATGCATTGAAGCTGGTGTAAAGATTGCCACAGGTGCAGACCTAAATCCGATTGGCCCAAAAACTCACCGTGAATTAGCACTTCTTGAAACAGCTGGCATGTCTCGACTTCAAGTTCTACATGCAGCAACTGCAAGTTCTCGTGAACTTAACGGGCTTGGTGGCCAAACAACTCCGACACCAGGAACTGCTGCAGATCTAATTTTTGTTGAAGGCGATCCCATGACCAATATGTCATGCCTTGAAAAGCCAAAAGGCGTTATGACCTTTGGTCGTTTTGTTATTCCAATCGGTCGCTAGATTTTAAAGAACGCCATATTTCGCAAAGGCGGCGCTAGGGGACATTCCCTCTTTAACTGCCTTGCGGAATAAGTTCTCACCCGAATTCTTTTCGATAACAGCTTCAACAACGGCATCTATTGCCGCAACCGGAACGATTGTTACACCATCGCTATCACCAACAATTAGATCACCAGGATTAATTGTTACGCCGTCTATTTCACAAGAAACGTTGTGTTCAACGACTTCATAACGGCCGTTGATATCTACCGGCAGCGTTCCGGTTGCAAATACTTTAAAGCCCATTGCATCGGTGCGCGATAAGTCCCGAGTTGGACCATCTGTAAGGGCGCCGGCAACACCTTTAAATGCGCAAGCAGTCGAAAGTAATTCGCCCCAAAGCGCCGCAAGTCCAGTGCGATTTGTTGGGGTCACATAAACCTGATCTTTGCCAACCGCATCCAGTGCTTTCAACAAACCAACATAAGGAACTTCTGGAAATGAATTAACAATCTCTAACTTAACTGGGAAGGCATATCCCATCATGATTCCAGAACCCGAAATCATGAGAATGTCCTCATTCAATACTTGTCGGCCATAGCCCAATTTATCCAGGCAATCTGATGCCAGGGCTGATGTAAAAATCTTACGAAGTTCTACTAAATCATGTGCCACTTAATTTCCCCAATGCTTAGCGATTTTTTCCTTTAAGAAGTCTGCACTATCAATCATGTTTTGCATACCATCAACACCATCTTCGATGCTGACCCAGCCTGAAAATCCTACGCTTTTGAGAGTTGAAAAGATAGCGTCATAATCATTTAGCCCTTGGCCGATAACACCATGCTTA
>CANLTP010000124.1 GCA_947494085.1 Actinomycetota bacterium
CAATTTGAACAACGGTTCCGATAACTAGATCGCCATCATTAAAATTCTTAATTGTGCCTTCAATTGCGGCAAGAAAATCTTCGGCTGAGCCGATGTCGTTTAACGTGATTTGTGTAGGGGTCAAAATTCTCCGAAGGGATAGAAGTAGTAGGAATAGGACAGTTCATAAATTTCATGAATCTGGTTGATCCATGAAGGGGTAAGGCTACTTGCGTGCGGGTAGATGGTCAAAATCGGGTCCGAACTCGGAAAATGCACGCTAATTCGAGCACTTAATGTGCGGCTAAATCCCAACTAGTTCCGATTCCAATATTTACATCCAACGGAACCGAGAGCTTAAAGGCACTTCCCATTCCCTCTTTAACTAGCTGCGTAAGAACTTCTGTTTCGTCTTTTGCTACTTCTAAAATTAATTCATCGTGAACCTGAAGCAGCAACCTAGATTTCAAGCCCTGCTCTTTAATTCCCCTAGCTACATTTAACATTGCGACTTTTATGATGTCGGCGGCCGATCCTTGTATTGGTGCATTCAGCGCCATGCGTTCTGCAACTTCACGTCTTGGCCGATTATCACTTGTTAAATCTGGTAGATACCGACGTCTGCCCATGATTGTTTCGGTGTAACCCTTTTCTCGAGCAATCACAACAACTTGTGCTAAATAATCTCTGATTCCACCGAAGCGTCCAAAATATTTATCCATCAAGATTGCGGCATCCGTTGGTGACAAATCCAATTGCTGAGCCAAGCCATATGCCGAAAGTCCGTAAGCAAGACCATATGACATAGCTTTAATCTGTCTGCGCATCTCTGGATCGACACCATCAGGAGCTACTCCAAACACCAACCCTGCCACTGTTGAGTGCAAGTCCTCTCCCATTTTGAATGCCTCAATTAAATTTGCATCCTTCGAAAGGTGCGCCATGATTCGCATTTCAATTTGGCTGTAATCAGCCGTCAGTAGCGTTACATAAGGCGATTTTGAAATAAAGCAATCTCGTATCTTGCGACCTTCTTCGGTTCGAACCGGGATATTTTGAAGATTCGGATTAGTCGATGAGAGTCGACCAGTAGCAGTAACTGTTTGCTGGAAAATTGTGTGGACCCGACCATCGCTCGCCGTTGCATCTATCAATCCATCAACAGTTGTAAGTAATTTACTGGTCTCTCTAATTCGCAACAGATGCTTAAGAATTGGGTGTTTGGTCTTTGCAAATAGCCAGTCAAGGCTCTCAGCATCGGTTGTGAATCCAGTCTTTATCTTCTTAGTCTTAGGTAAGTCCAACTCATCAAAGAGAACCGCCTGCAATTGCTTTGGTGAACCAACATTAAATTCTTTTCCAGCTTCTTTATGTGCGCCTTTAGTTTCTCGTTCTACTTCGCCCTTGAAGAATGCAGATAACCCTCGAAGCTTCTCGACATCCACGCCAATTCCCGTGTTCTCCATTTCAGCCAGTTCTACTAATACGGGAATTTCCATATCGCTCATGAGGGCTGACATTTCTCGCTCTGAAATCTCTTTACGCAATTTTGGAACTAGTTTTAATATCGAAATCGCTCCCAGTCCATCAAATTCTGAAAATAAAGATTCTTCCTGTTCGGCATTTACAACACCTACAAATCTCTCAGTTAAGTCATCTAGGGCGAGATTTCTTCCGCCAGGATTTATTAAATAGGCAGCGAGTTCTGTGTCGAAAATCAAACCAGCAATAGGTTTGGCTCGAGAAATTTCTTTGGCACCGTGCATGAATTTGGGTAACGAGGAATCTAATAACCAGTCCCCTATTTTTGAATCTCGGACAATAAATAGATTCGCATCATCTAGGGCTACTGCATATTCTAGAATTTTTCCGTCAGGTGCATTGAATGCAATTGCGATTGGCTCAGCGCGCTGGGCCAATAGTTTGGCTAGTTCGTCTGCTGAAACTTCTTTTGTAACAACTTTAGATTCTTTAGCTTCGACCTTTGTAACAACACTTTCAACGCCACTAGACCCTAAGGCTTTTACTCGATCTTTGAGCGCCTTGATTTCTAACTTATCAAGAAGTGCGTTGAGTTCTGAAACTAACACCCCATCCCAAAGCAGTTCAGAAACCTGAGTTTCAATATCCATATCGCTACGTAACTTTGTGAGTTCAGCATTCAATTCAACGCTTGCCAGATTAGCCCTAAGTGAATCTCCAACTTTCCCGCCAACAGTTTCTACATTGGCAAGTAGCTTTTCTAAGCTTCCGAATTCTGCAATCCACTTCGCGGCAGTCTTCTCACCAACTCCTGGAATTGAAGGCAAGTTATCACTTGGGTCGCCACGCAAAGCCGCAAAATCTGGATACTGCGCTGGAGTTAATCCATATTTTTCTACAACTGCATCAGGAGTCATACGCGCAAGATCAGTAACACCGCGCTTGGGATACAAAACAGTTGTCTTTGAATTTATAAGTTGAAAAGAATCACGATCTCCGGTGCAGATTAGAACTTCGAATCCGTCGGACTCTGCCCGTTTTGCCAGCGTTGCAATAATGTCATCTGCTTCGAATCCTTCAACAGCAAAGTGTCTAATGCCGAACCCATGAACTAAATCAAAGAGATAGCTTGTTTGGGATCTAAATTCATCAGGGGTTGCTGAACGATTTGCTTTGTAATCTGGAAAACGCTCTGAGCGAAATGTTTTCCTCGAAACGTCAAAGGCGGTCGCAATATGCGTTGGCTTCTCTGCGGTTATCAGGTTAATGAGCATCGAGGCGAAGCCATAGATTGCATTAGTGTGCTGCCCACTTGAGGATACAAAATTTTCAGCCGGTAGCGCGTAAAACGCACGATATGCCAACGAATGGCCGTCAATTAGCAAAAGTTTTTTGGTTGAGATCATTTCCGGCGAGTCTATTGGTTAGACTTCCGAACATGGATGATTTCCTTGAAATTCTGCGGAAGCGTGGCAGTGGCGCTCTTGGTGAAAAAATGGGAATTGAAATTCTTGAAGCCAGTCCCCAGCGACTAGTTGCAAAGATGCCAGTTGAAGGCAATACCCAGCCGATGGGCTTATTGCACGGTGGAGCAAGTGTTGTTCTTGCTGAAAGCCTTGGTTCGATCGGAACCGCTCTGCATGCAGGAGCGAATAGAAAGATTGTTGGCGTCGATATAAATGCGACTCATCATA
>CANLTP010000125.1 GCA_947494085.1 Actinomycetota bacterium
TATGTGTTGGCGCTTGGGGTGAAATATCGTTGATTGCAAAAACATTTGGTGTTTCAAAAACAAAATCAACCGGAATCTCACCAGTAGCCATCTTGCAGAATAAGCAGCTCACTTCGAAATCACCACCGCCCTATCAAAGCAGATACCCCGCTTAAAGCGGCGCCACCTGCATGGGCGCTCCGAAAAACTTCTGGTCCAAGTCCAACTATGTGGGCTCCGGCGCCTTCCAAGACCGAAAGTTCGCTATCGCTGATTCCACCTTCTGGGCCGATCACAATAATGATTTCAGACAATCCGGAAAACTTTGAAGTTACAACTTCAGATAATCTCTTCGAAGCCGACTCGTGCATAACCAAAATTGCACCGGTTTCACTCTCAATCTCAAGTAGTTGAGAGAGTGATAAACCATCGATAATCTCTGGTGTTCTAAATCTGCGAGATTGCTTTGTTGCTGCAATCGCCACGTTCTGCCATTTGGCTAGAGAATCTTTCTGCCATTTAGAAATGCTTCGATCAGCCTGCCAAGGAATAATTAAATCAACACCTGATTCCACCAAAATCTCAATTGCATCCTTTACGCGATCTGATTTAGGCAAGCCCTGCACCACAATCAACTTTGGAGTCTTCTCGGCTTGAAAGCCACGTTCTAATACTTTGGCAGTAAAAGTTTTCTTCTCAATACTTTCCACACTAGCCCGAACCCAATTACCCGCACCATCAGATATCAAGATTTCTTCGCCCAGCTTTATCCGAAGCACCTTTATTGCGTGGTGGGCCTCATCGCCTTGAACTTCAATTAAATTCGAATCTTCTAATTTTTCTACTAAGAAGAGCGTCAGCATTTAGCGGTTAAACGCATCTCTAAAGCGCCCAAAAAATCCCGTGGCATGCGCACCACTTCTGCGATGAATCTCAACATCTTCGCCCTTTTCGCCACGAGATTTAGCCAGGGACTTAAGCAACTCTTCTTGCTCTTTATTCAACTTGCCCGGTGTTGTAACTTCAACATGCACAATCAAATCTCCACGACCATTTCCACGTAATTTATTCATTCCTAAATCTTTCAAAACAACTGTATTTCCACTTACAAATCCGGACTTAATCGTTACCTCTTTTGGTCCATCAAGGGTTTCAACCGACACTTTTGTTCCAAGTGCTGCAGAAGTCATTGGGATGACAATTGAGATATGTAAATCATTTCCATCACGCACCAAGAAATCATGTGGCGCTTCAACAATTTCGACATAAAGATCTCCGGCTGGTCCACCACCAGGTCCGACTTCACCAGCACCACTCATCTGAATTCGATTACCGGTTTCAACTCCTGCTGGAATCTTTACCGGAATAACTTTACGAGAACGAACTCGACCATCTCCGGAGCATTCCAAGCAAGGATCTGAAATGACACTTCCATAGCCCTGGCATGCTGCACAAGGCCGACTTGTCATAACTTGTCCGATTATTGAACGTGTAACTTGCTGAGTTTCTCCGCGGCCTTTACAGATTCCACAGGCACTTGGCTTAGATCCAGTTGCGCAACCAGAACCAGAACACTTTTGACATATAGCTGCTGTTTCCAAATTCAATTCACGATCAGTTCCAAAACATGCTTCTGCTAAATCAAGTTCTACGCGGATAAGCGCATCTTGTCCGGCACGCATTCGGGCACGTGGCCCACGATTTGATCCCCCGCCACCAAAGAAGGCATCCATAATGTCGCCAAAACCAAAGTTCTGTCCGCCACCAAATTGAGAGAATGGATCGCCGCCCATGTCATAACGTTGGCGCTTCTCGGGATCGCTTAATATTTCGTAAGCAGTTGTAATCTCTTTAAATTTCTCTGATGCGCTTGGATCTGGATTTACATCAGGATGATATTCCCGGGCTAGTTTGCGATATACCTTTTTGATCTCATCAAAAGAAGTATCGCGATCCACACCAAGGGTTGCGTAATAATCAGCCATCTAAGCCTTATCCCCTAAGAAGCTACCGATATATCTTGCGACAGTATTTACCGCTGCCATTGAACTCGCATAATCCATTCGAGTTGGACCCAAAATTCCAAGTGCACCATGATTTTGTGCACCACTTCCAAAACTCATGGAAACCAAACTAGTTGTGCGAAGTGAGGTTTCACCTTGTTCATCTCCAATTTTTACCTGAAGCGATGTTCCTGCATCAGAGAGCAATCTAAGTAAAACAACTTGTTCTTCCAGCGCCTCAAGGATTGGGTGAATCGCAATCGAAACTTCTTGGGTAGATCTAGCCAAGTTTGCTGTTCCAGCAAGGACAACTTTATCTTCATCGGGGTATTGGATAACAGCAACCTGCTTTGTAATTTGAGCCAATAGCTTTGCAGTTCTGTTGAACACATCATCTAAGTCAACGGCGCTATCCAAGAAATTTTCAATCGCTCGACGCTCAGCAGTAGAAAGTGGTTTGATTTCCGCAATTTTATCTACGAACATTCGATAGCCACTATTTGTAGGAATTCGCCCCGCACTTGTATGTGGTTGTTTAATCAAACCAGCATCTTCAAGAACGGCCATATCGTTTCTAATTGTTGCCGGCGAAACCCCAAGACCATGTTTTTCTGCGATAACTTTTGAACCAACTGGTTCTTCCGTAGCAACATATTCCTCAACAATTGCCCGAAGAATCTCAAGCTGTCGATTCTGCATTGTTAGTTCCATGGCAATCCCGCTTTAGTTAATAACAAGAACAACTGAAAGCAATACCAGTAGAACAATCGCAGGAGCAGAAGTCTTCATCTTGTTAGCCTTCGAGTGCGTATAAACCGCAACTCCCATTGCTACCCAGAGAACCAAGATTGCAAGCCAGCCTAGTAACTCTTCTGGATATCTAATCGCATAAATCAAACCAATTGCAGCAACTGCTTCAACCAGACCAATCAACCGCGCAATTCGATCGCCAATATTTACATCCCTTGTTCCCTGAAGACCCTTTGGATTTCCACTTAACTTCATGGCGCCAGAAACTAGGAATACAACGGCTAACAGGCCAAGCAAGATGTCATGGGCTAATTGCATGAGCAAACGCTACTACAACAATATTTCTCGAACGATTCGATCCGCCATCAAGCGCCCGGATAGAGTCAGTGAAATCCGC
>CANLTP010000126.1 GCA_947494085.1 Actinomycetota bacterium
TGGTATTTCAAATGGATCATTCAGCCAACCATCCGGAAGGTGCACTGGGCGACCATGGCTGGTTCTGCCTCTTGGTGATTCACCAACTTCAACTGGATATGGTTGGTCTTCAAGTTGGCCAAGTAGATATTCCAATTCGCCAATTGAAGCAACCATTCCAAATTTGCTGCGAAGCTCGCGCGGTACGCGAAATCCCTTTAAATACCAGGCCATGTGTTTGCGGAGATCGCGCATTGCGCGACCTTCGGCTTCAAAGAACTCAATTAGCAACTGACCATGTCTAAAGATCACATTACGAACTTCAAAGAGTGATGGCGTAATTCTTGAATCAGAACCATTGAATGCTGCAACTAAATCTCCGAACAACCAAGGTCGTCCTAAACATCCGCGGCCAACAACAACACCAGCGCACCCGGTTTCATTCATCATCCGAACACCATCGGCGCCAGACCAAATATCACCATTACCTAATACCGGAACACCAGTTGGAGCAAGGTGTTCGACAAGTCTAGAAATTGCAGACCAATCAGCTTGGCCTTCATACATCTGTGAAGCAAAGCGCGAATGCAACGCGACCCAAGCAACTCCGGCATCTGCTGCAGCTTTGCCAGCAGTTAAATAAGTTTCATTCTCGGGATCGATTCCGATTCGCATCTTCACAGTTACTGGAACACCAAAGGGCTTGGCTGCATTTACTGCAGAAGTAACTATTTGTGAGAACAATTTCTGCTTAAACGGTAGAGCTGATCCGCCACCGCGTCTCGTAACTTTCGGAACTGGGCAACCAAAATTCAAATCAATATGATCGGCTAAATTCTCTTCCATCAATAACTTAACGGCTAGTCCAGTTACATTTGGATCAACTGCATAGAGTTGAACTGATCTTGGTGTTTCACCTTTGCCGGGTGTAATCAATCGCATCGTCTCTGGATGTCTTTCGATTAAAGCGCGTGCCGTAACCATTTCAGAAACGAATAAACCAGCTCCTTGTTCGCGACAGAGCGTGCGAAATGCCGAATTTGTTATACCCGCCATTGGCGCAAGAACAACTGGTGTATTTAAAACCACCTGATTATTCTCGAATTGGCCATTGGCAATTGGAAGAACCAGTGGTTTATGAGAAGTGGTTAGCAACCCAACAACCTTGGCGCAAGCCAGTTTTGAACTTGATCAATACTGATTCGCTCTTGTGCCATCGAATCACGTTCGCGGATTGTGACTGCGTTATCTTCTAAGGTTTCGAAATCGATTGTTATGCAATACGGAGTTCCGATTTCATCTTGGCGGCGATAGCGTCGACCGATTGCACCGGCATCATCGAAATCAACTGACCAGTTCTGACGAAGTTGTGCAGCTAAATCACGCGCTTTTGGCGATAGATCAGCATTTCGAGATAGTGGAAGCACCGCAACCTTGATTGGGGCCAAGCGGTAATCCAATTTCATAACGGCCCGCTTCTCCATCTCGCCTTTAGCATTAGGAGCTTCATCCTCAGTAAATGCATCCATCATGAAGGTGAGTGCGCAACGATCAACACCAGCCGCAGGTTCAATAACAAATGGAACCCAACGTTCGTTCTTCTCTTGGTCAAACCAAGATAGATCTTTGCCGGATGCAGCGCCATGCGCCTTCAAGTCGAAATCGGTGCGGCTTGCAATACCTTCAAGCTCGCCCCATTCGGTTCCATTGAATTCAAATTTGTATTCGATATCAACAGTGCGCTTTGAATAATGTGACAATTTCTCTTTTGGATGTTCAAATAAACGAAGACGATCAGGATTGATTCCTAGATTTTTATACCAATCAAGACGGGTATCAATCCAGTATTGGTGCCAATCTTCATCGGTTCCAGGGACTACGAAAAATTCCATCTCCATTTGCTCAAATTCACGTGTACGGAAAATGAAGTTTCCTGGCGTAATTTCATTTCTAAATGACTTTCCAATTTGGCCGATACCAAATGGTGGCTTCTTCCGTGAAGTAGTAGCCACGTTTTCAAAGTTAATAAAGATTCCTTGTGCAGTTTCAGGACGCAGATATGCCAGACCAGATTCATCTTCAACTGCTCCGAGATAAGTTTTAAGTAAACCAGAGAATTGTTTTGGCGCTGTGAACTTGCCTTTATTGCCACAATTTGGGCAATTAACTTCAGACATTGATTCTGGCTTGCGCTTATTTTTTGCTTCAAAAGCTTCTTCTAAATGATCTGCGCGATATCGCTTGTGGCACTCGGTGCACTCGGTTAGCGGATCAGTAAATGTCTCAACGTGGCCTGATGCTTCCCAAACTTCGCGGGCGAGAATTACGCAAGAATCTAAACCAACAACATCTTCGCGGCCTTGAACCATTGCACGCCACCATTGGCGCTTCACATTGTTCTTTAATTCGACTCCCAGTGGGCCGTAATCCCAAGAGGCGCGAAGTCCGCCGTAAATTTCTGATGAGGGATAAACAAAGCCTCTACGTTTTGCAAGGCTAACTATTGTTTCTAAACGATCTGCGGCCATTAAATTCTCCATCCGGCTGGCTGTCGGCGAAAGGCAACGTGCGTTGCAATCGTGGGCCAAGTTTAACGCCCCAACACGCCTGAATCTGGCCTTTGTTATGGAAATGATAATCATTTCCATTTTCGTGATACTGTCCTGACATGAACATAGCCATCATTCTCGCAGCACTTACCGCAGCATCCACTTTTGCAGGCGGGGCTCTGGCCCTGAAAGCAAAAGATCGCCTACATCTAGTCCTCGGACTATCAGCCGGACTTTTACTTGGTCTCGTTGCATTTGATCTCTTGCCTGAAGTCTTTGAACTTGGAAACCAAGAGTTCTTACATGCCCCTGTTGTCTCAATTGCTTTAATTGGTGGTTTCTTACTTCTTCACTTCTACGAGCGAATCTTTGGTTCTCATGAGCCAGCTGAATCAGATTACGGTCATGATCACGAACATTCACATAACTTTGCTGGAGCCTTTGGTGCAATCGCAATGGGCGGTCACGTTTTCCTTGATGGTTTAGCTCTTGGTGTTGCATTTAAAGTCAGCTCTGATTTAGGACTAGTGGTTTTCGTCGCACTACTTGTTCACGCATTTAGCGATGGACTTAACACCGTTTCCT
>CANLTP010000127.1 GCA_947494085.1 Actinomycetota bacterium
TCTTACAACCTTCACTGAAGAGTGTGAAACCGATCTATTCGGCGAGCAAGCAGTTCTCTGCGGTGGTGCTTCACAACTAGTTCAATATGGTTTTGAAACTTTAATTGAAGCTGGATACCAACCAGAAGTTGCATACTTTGAATGTCTACACGAACTCAAGTTGATTGTTGACTTGATGTACGAAGGTGGAATCGCAAAGCAACGTTGGTCAGTTTCTGATACTGCCGAATATGGCGATTATGTTTCAGGTCCACGCGTTATCGATGCCAGCGTTAAGGCAAATATGAAGGCGATTCTTGCTGATATTCAAAATGGAACATTTGCTAAGCGTTTCATTGATGATCAAGATGCTGGCGCACCAGAATTCAAAGCACTTCGCGCAAAGGGTGAAGCCCATCCAATCGAATCTGTTGGCCGTGAACTTCGCAAGATGATGTCATGGGTCAAGGGCGACAATAAAGATGATTACAAGGAAGGTGCTGCTGCGCGTGGCTAAACCCGTTGTTTTAATTGCAGAAGAACTTAGCCCAGCAACGTTAGAAGCGTTGGGGCCAGACTTTGAAGTACGCAACTGTGATGGCGCAGATCGCGGGCAATTACTTGCCGCACTTGCTGCCGGAGTAGATGCCGTATTAATTAGATCTGCAACAAAGATGGATGCCGAAGCTATTGCTGCGGCAAAGGGGCTAAAAGTAATTGCACGTGCCGGTGTTGGGCTAGATAACGTTGATATTCCTGCAGCTACCGCTGCTGGTGTCATGGTTGTTAATGCACCAACTTCAAATATTGTCAGCGCCGCCGAATTAGCGATCTCATTGTTAATGGCATCTGCGCGCTTTATTTCACCAGCACATGCTGCACTTCGCAATGGCAAGTGGGCACGTTCTAAATACACCGGTGCCGAGTTATTTGAAAAAACTCTTGGAATCGTCGGCTTTGGTCGAATTGGTCAATTAGTTGCATCTCGTATGCAGGCATTCGGAATGGATGTAGTTGCATACGATCCATATCTGCAACCAGCCCGTGCTGCACAACTCGGAGTTCGACTAGTTGAATTAGATGAACTTCTTAAGATCTCTGATTTCATCACAATCCATCTTCCAAAGACTAAAGAGACTGCTAATTTAATTGGCGTAGAAGCGCTAAAGAAAGTTAAGCCAGCAGTTCGCATCATCAATGCTGCTCGTGGTGGCGTTTTAGATGAAGCGGCGCTTTATGACGCACTTAAAGAGGGAAGAGTTGCAGGAGCCGGTCTTGATGTTTACGTGACCGAACCATGCACCGATTCACCACTATTTACTTTAGATAACGTTGTAGCAACACCACACCTTGGTGCATCTACTGATGAAGCTCAAGAGCGTGCAGGTATCGCAGTTGCAGTATCAGTTCGCAAAGCGCTTTCAGGTGAATTAGTTCCAGATGCCGTAAACGTTAAGGGTGGCGCAATCCATCAAGACATTCGCCCAAGTTTGCCGCTCGTTGAAAAGATGGCACAGATTGCAACAGCAATTGCAGGCGAGCTACCGGTTTCAATGGAAGTTCAAGTTCGCGGCGATATTGCTGGACATGATTCTTCTGTTCTTGCTACGAGTGCACTTAAAGGTGCGTTAATTGCTACTGGCGCTGAGGATGTTACTTACGTAAATACTCCAGCACTTGCCGAAGCTCGAGGAATGACTTCAACTGTTAACACCGACCCAGAAAGTCCGGAATACCGCAGCATGATTTCACTTCATGCCGCACTAAATGATGGCCGCAGTGTTGTAGTAAGCGGAACACTTATGGGAATTCGTAAAGTTGAAAAAATCATTGCTATCGATGAATTTGATTTAGATCTTGCCCCAACCGAGAACCTATTGTTCTTGCGCTATACCGATCGTCCAGGAATTGTTGGAATAGTTGGTAACGCTTTAGGTAAGGCAAATATCAATATCGCCGGCATGCAGGTTGCCCGCGATAACGCAGGTGGGGAAGCGCTAATGGCCCTAACTGTTGATTCTGGTATCACTGCAAACATTCTGGCTGACCTTAAAAAAGAAACTGGCGCGAAGTTAGTTCACACAGTTAATTTGGTTGGATAAAAATAGCCATGAAGAGCTTCAATTTAGCCGTAATCGCTGGCGATGGCATTGGTCCTGAAGTTGTGGCCGAAGGGTTAAAAGTTCTTGATGTTGTTTCAGCAAATTATGGAGTTGAATTTAAGAAGACCAATTACGAACTTGGTGCAAGCTACTGGCATAAGACTGGAGAAGTTCTACCAGATTCAGTAATGGCAGATCTTGCGAAGGCGGATGTAATTCTTCTTGGCGCAGTAGGCGATCCAACAGTTCCAAGTGGTGTTCTAGAGCGCGGCTTGTTATTGAAACTTCGCTTTGCTTTTGACCACTATATAAATCTTCGCCCCGCAAAATTACATCCTGGAGTTAAATCTCCACTTGTAAATTCGGATTCAATTGATTTCATCGTTGTCCGCGAAGGAACCGAAGGTCCATATGTTGGTGCCGGTGGAGTTCTTGCCTACGGAACTAAAGATGAGATTGCTACCGAAGAGAGCTTAAATACTCGACGTGGCGCCGAACGTGTAATTCGTGATGCCTTTGCTCGTGCACAAGCCCGACCACGTAAGAAGTTAACTCTGGTTCATAAGAACAATGTTTTGACTCGTGCTGGTGGTCTCTGGACTCGCACTTTTAATGAAGTTGCAAAAGAGTTCCCAGATATCACAACTGATTATTTACATGTTGATGCCGCATCAATGTTCTTTGTTACCAATCCAGAGCGCTTTGATGTTGTCGTAACCGATAATCTTTTCGGCGATATCTTGACCGATATTGCTGCAGCTATCTGCGGTGGAATAGGTCTTGCTGCCTCTGGAAATATAAATCCAACTGGCGAATTCCCATCAATGTTTGAACCAGTTCATGGTTCGGCTCCAGATATTGCTGGTAAATCAATCGCTGATCCAACTGCAACAGTTATGTCAGTTGCAATGATGCTTTCTCATCTTGGTTTAACTGATGCTGCTGCTGATATCGAGCGCGCAGTTGCTGCCGATCTATTAACTCGTGGGGACGCAAAGCGCAGCACGGTTGAAGTTGGC
>CANLTP010000128.1 GCA_947494085.1 Actinomycetota bacterium
GAAACTTTAATTAAAGATATTGAAGCTGATGAATTTTCTAGCTGTGGTGGCAATGCATATGCGCGTGGACATATCCGCACAATTGCAAAAGTTCTAAAGTTAAACGCTGACTTACTAATCGAAAAATTTGCCCAAACAACTGGCGACTTCGATCGTCCAATGATTGATTTATTGGAAGAGAGCAATGTTGTAAAGGCTCGTTCGCCTCGCCCTCAAATTTCTTACAAAGCTTTAGCTTCAGTTGCTGCCGGCGTAGTCGCACTTCTAGTCGCAGTGCCCGCAGTTATCTCACTCTTCCCAAATAACGAAACCTCACCAGTGGCTCCGTCAAGCCAAGGTGCGGTCCCTTCAACAACTGATCAAAACTCGAGCGTTGTCGCTACAAAGACAACCGGTGTTTCGCTAGTTGTTACAGGTATTTCTGGAAAATCTTGGATCGGAATCCAAGATGCAAGTGGAGCTCAAATCTTTAGTGGCTCTATAAAGATAGGTGAGAGTAAATCCTTTAGCGAGGATCAACTCCTACAAGTCACTATTGGAAATGCCGCAGCGGTTTCGCTCAATGTAAATGGCCAAGAAATCGGAACACCCGGTGGAGTTGGGGAAGTAGTTCGTCTCTCATTCACTCCAGATGCTTCAAATAACGGTTAAGTTCTACTTAAAACTTAACCCGCTGTAAGATGGCGCAGATGACCGCCACCGATCAAAGCGCAACTCTCGCAAAGAAGCAGCCTCGCACTGTCGCGCTCGTAACACTTGGGTGCGCACGTAATGAAGTGGACTCCGAAGAACTTGCGGGGCGATTATCTGCAGATGGCTGGACTCTTGTTTCCGATCCTGCGCTTGCCGAAGTGGCACTAGTTAATACATGTGGTTTTATTGAGAGCGCCAAGAAAGATTCGGTTGATGCACTTTTAGAGGCTCATTCCCTCAAAACAAATGGCATAACTAAAGCGGTTGTCGCAGTTGGTTGTATGGCCGAGCGATATGGCAACGAATTATCTGAAGCACTTCCGGAAGCCGATGCGATTTTGGGCTTCGATGATTATGAAGATATTTCAGCACGGTTGCAGACCATTATTTCTGGTGGCTCGATTGCTGCCCATAAGCCAAAAGATCGTAGAGCGTTATTACCGATCGCACCAGCTGATCGTCAGAACTTAAGTCAACCAAATCAAACACTCTCACGTAAGCGATTAGATTCCGCACCAATAGCCCCACTAAAGATTGCATCGGGCTGCGATCGCAGATGTTCGTTCTGCGCGATTCCAATGTTCCGTGGCTCGTTTGTTTCAAGGCGCCCAACCGAGATTATTGAAGAGGCACAGTGGCTTGCAGCAGAAGGAGTGTCTGAACTATTCCTGGTCAGTGAAAATACAACTTCGTATGGCAAAGACTTTAAAGATATGAAAGTGCTCGAAAATATGCTGCCTGAAATTGCAAAGATTCCTGGCGTCGAGCGAATCCGACTTTCCTATTTACAGCCAGCAGAGATGCGGCCTTCACTCATTCAGGCAATGGTCTCGGTTCCAAAAGTTGTGCCATATTTTGATCTATCGTTTCAACATGCGAGTGCAACAGTTCTGCGCAGAATGCGTCGTTTTGGCGATACCGAATCCTTCCTACATTTAATTACTCAAATCAGGGCGCTCTCGCCACAAGCCGGAATTCGCTCAAATGTAATTGTCGGATTTCCCGGAGAAACCCAAGAAGAGTTCGACGAGCTAGTTGATTTCCTATCTCGGGCCAGACTTGATGCAATTGGCGTCTTTGGATATTCCGATGAAGATAAGACTGAAGCACTTACCTTGGCCGATAAGGTAGATCAAGATGTAATCAATTCGCGCGTAGAACTACTATCTAAATTAGTAGATGAATTTTTAATGCAGCGAGCTGAAGAGCGAATTGGCGAACATGTTCGAGTGCTTATCGAAGATGAAGCTACTCAAGAGGGCCGAGCCGAACACCAGGGACCTGAAGTTGATGGTTCTACCTTCGTAACGGGCCGAGCCAAATACAAAGTTGGAGAATATGTTGATGCAGTTGTTACAGAAGTTTCCGGCGTAGATTTAATTGCGGTGCCATTATGAAGTTCTTAAATCTTCCAAACACCTTAACTATCTCGCGCCTGGTCGCAGTTCCATTCTGTTGCTACGCACTCTTTAAGAATGGTGGCGATGATTGGGTCTGGCAAATTATTGCTTGGACCGGTTTCTTTTTAGTCGGCCTCACTGATTTTCTAGATGGCAGGATTGCTCGCTCGCGACAACAGATTACAAGTTTTGGAACTTTTCTAGATCCAGTGGCAGACAAGGTTGCAATTGGTGCCGCAATGGTCGGCCTATCAATGCAAGGAAAATTATGGTGGTGGGTCACGATTCTGATTCTGGTTCGTGAAGTCTCAGTCACGATACTTCGATTAACCGTAATTAAAGAGGGTGTAATTCCGGCAAGCAAGGGCGGCAAACTTAAAGCAGCCTTCCAAGGCTTTGGTGTTGGTTTCTATATTCTGCCACTGCCTACTTGGCTAGATATTCCTAGAGATGCCTTTATGGCAGTAGCTATTTATCTAACTATTAAAACCGGATATGACTACTTCAAAAGCGTAATTAAGAGGTAAGGCCAGATAATGAAAAATACTGAACTTGCAAATACTGTTGTTAAACAATTAATAAAGGCCGGAAAAACTGTAGCCGTGGCTGAATCCTTAACTGGTGGTGGACTAGGTGCAGAAATAACCGAGGTCGCTGGATCTTCAGAAGTTTTCCTTGGTGGAATCACAACCTATAGCGATGCCAGCAAAACTAAATTATTAGATGTTCCAAAAAAGTTAATTACAAAACACACTGCGGTCTCAGAAGAAGTTGCTAAAGCCATGGCCAGCAACGCGCGCACATTATTTAAATCTGATTATGCAATTTCAACTACCGGAGTCGCCGGCCCAGGAAAGGCGTATGGCAAAAGCGCCGGCACTGTCTGGTTAGCAATTGCTAGTAAAAAAGAGGTCATTGCCATCGAACTTTCGATTTCGGGCGATCGCGCCACGGTAAGAAATGCCACAATTGAGAGCGCATTAGCCACTTTTTCGCGTATCC
>CANLTP010000129.1 GCA_947494085.1 Actinomycetota bacterium
CCGGGGTCGATGTAATTTCGAACCGGCGGTTATAGTCCGCGACCCGATGCCCGCCAGGTATCGGTTGACTCAGTGAAATTCTGAGACCGACGGTTAAAGTCCGGATGATAGGAAACCAACAAGAGGTGGGTATTTTGCCTACCTTCTTTCTGCTTTCTTGCAACCACCCCGGCGACTCGAAATTTGAGTGGGGGTTCATATGGATTACACAGTTGCGATGCAACGTGCCATTGCCCTGTCAGAAAAAGGTTTGGGGAAGACTGCACCAAATCCAATTGTCGGTGCGGTAATTATTAATTCAACCGGCGAGATTATTGCTGAAGGTTTTCATGATCGAATAGCAAGTGATGATCATGCAGAAGTTGTTGCGATCAAAGCTGCAGGCAACAAAGCGCAAGGCGCAACTATTGTTGTAACACTGGAACCTTGTAACCATATTGGAAAAACTGGTCCATGCACTCGAGCAATTATTGATGCAGGTATTTCAACAGTTGTTTTTGCAGTCAACGATCCAAATGCAATTGCTTCAGGGGGCGCAGATAAATTACGTGCCGCAGGAATTAAAGTTATTGAAGGAATTCTTAAAGAAGAAGCTGCACTTTCAAACCGAGCCTGGCTCATGAAAATTAAAAAGAATCGCCCATTCTTCACCTGGAAAGTTGCAGCGACGCTTGATGGAAAAGTCGCAGCAACTGATGGAACTTCTAAATGGATTAGTAATGAGACATCACGCGGTGATGTTCAAACTCTGCGCAGGCAATCTGATGCAATTTTAGTTGGAACCAAGACCGTAATTGCGGATAATCCTCATCTCACTCCACGCGGAGATTTTGCAGGTTACACGCAAAATCCAATCCGAATAATTTGTGGTGAACAAGAACTTCCTTCGGATTCAAATGTTTTTGATGACGCGGCCACAACCCAACTTGTAAAAACCAGAGATTTAGATCTATTGGTTGAAAAACTTAATGATTTAGGAGTTAATCAAGTGCTTGTAGAAGCTGGTCCCACATTAGCAAGCGCGATGTTAGATCACTACTTAATGGATGAATTAGTTATGTATCAAGCCCCATCTTTACTTGGATCCGGAAAGCCATTCTTTAGCTTTGGCAAAGAATCAACAATTGCGGATCAATTGCGTATGGATCACATCAGCACCGAAGTTTTGGATGGCGATGTTAAATCTGTTTATCGCATTAGGAACGGTGAATAATGTTTACCGGACTCATCGCTGAACTAGGAACCGTTGCCGCAATCTCTAAAGGCGAAACTTCGGCGGTCTTTACTATCAACGCTCCTTCGCTAATTAGTGAGATTAAATTAGGTGACTCTGTTGCAGTTAATGGCGTCTGCTTAACCGCAACTAATATTTCTGGCAATACTTTTACGGCTGATGTAATGGTGCAAACCTTGTCACTGACATCGCTGTCACAAATAATTGTCGGTAGCCCGGTGAACTTAGAGCTTGCAGCGCAGCTAAATGCGCGAATGGGTGGACATATGGTTCAAGGGCATGTTGATGGTGTTGCAACCGTTGTCGGCCTAACACCGGGTGAAAAATGGGCACAATTTGATATTAAAGTTCCAGATCACTTAACCAAATACATTGTTAATCAAGGCTCTATCTGCCTAGATGGTGTTTCCTTAACAGTTGGCGAGATATCAGACTCGAACAGCGTATTAACTGTGTGGTTGATTCCAGAAACATTAGAAAGAACAAACTTGTCATCAAAGAAACCAGGCGATTTAATCAATATCGAAGTTGATGTTCTAGCAAAGTATGTAGAGCGTCTCCTTGCTAAAGGAGATAAATAATGAGTAATTTCCAGAGAGCGCTCGATGCTTATAAAAACGGTGATTTGATTATTGTTACCGATGACGCAGACCGGGAAAATGAAGGCGATCTAATGCTGCTTGCTGAGAAGGCAACACCTGAAAAAGTTGCATTCATGGTTCGACATACAACTGGAATTTTATGTGTTGCAATGACGCAGGAACGTGCTCGAACTTTGAAACTTCCGCTAATGGTGGAAGAGAATGAAGATTCAAAGAAAACTGCATTTACGGTAAGCGTTGATTACAAGGCAGGGTTAACTACAGGAGTCAGCGCAACTGAACGCTCTAATACGGTGCGCGCATTGGCGAACATTTCTGCGCAAGCTTCAGATTTCGTACGCCCCGGACATATATTTCCGCTGATTGCAGAAAATCTTGGGCTACAAGTTCGTGGTGGCCATACTGAAGCCGGCGTTGCACTGTCACAAATTGTTGGTGCGCAGCCACTCTCTTTGTTATCTGAAATTGTGAATGACGATGGATCTATGGCTCGCGGGGAATCCCTAGCGAATTTTGCTGCGACACATTCCCTGCCAATTATTTCGGTTGCAGAGTTGAAAACATATGTAACTAATAATCTGATATCAATAATTCAATCAGCTCCAAAATTTGAATTTGGTTGGGCGCAGCTTCCACTTCGCACAGGAAACTGGAAGATTGCAACATTTCCTGGATTGCGCCAGCGTGAGCATGCGGTAATCGCATTTGGTGTTGGCGGAAAATCTCCTTTACTCCGCATTCACAGTGAATGCTTTACCGGCGATGTCCTTCATTCACAGAGATGCGATTGCGGCGAGCAATTAGAACTTTCTATCAACCTAATTCAAGAACATGGTTATGGTTACATAATTTATTTACGCGATCATGAAGGTCGCGGTATTGGGCTAACAGAGAAGATCAAGGCCTATCAACTGCAGGATCAAGGCATGGACACTGTTGATGCCAACTTACATTTAGGACATGAAATAGATGCCCGAGACTGGAGTGATGCAATAGCTATTGTGAATTCGCTCGGCCTGAAAGATGTTGTTATTTTGACTAATAATCCCAATAAGGTTTCCGCACTAAAAACTGCTGGTATCCAAGTTGAACAGCAATCACTAGAAGTTTTCAGCAATAAATTTAATGAGAAATATCTAGCAACCAAGGAAGAAAAACTTGGCCATACCCGAGGAGTGAGATAAATGTCCGGAGCCGTGCCAAAGATTGAGATTAAGCAACTTCCAAAAGCCAAGGTAATGATTATTTCTTC
>CANLTP010000130.1 GCA_947494085.1 Actinomycetota bacterium
AGAACTACAGAAGAACTACCAACCTTGGACTTATCCTCTTCAACGGCCTTGATTAACTCTGGTATTTGGCGACCAACGCGGGCATTAATTAGTGCAATCTCAGTTTGCATTGCCAACTTATTACGGATACCTAGAATTACTGAATCTCCAGTAACCCATAGCCCAGTTTTGTTTTCAGAGAAAACAGTATCTGGAAGCTCAAGCTCTGGCTTTACCTCAACAATAATTGATTGATCGCGTTGCCAAGCAAGAGCGACAGAGCTGCCTGTAATTGCGACAGTAAACGCGGTAACAGATGCTACAAAAATTCGCTGCCGCTTCTGCATGATCTTGGTGCGATATTTCATTCCTCTAAACCAGTTCTGGACTACGCCTTTGCGAATCGGAATTTCAATTGCACGAAGTGAGATATCAGCAAGTGCTAAAACAATTAAAACTCTTGCAACATTGAGAGCAGGAAGCGAACCAGTTAGATCCACTCCAGGTCTAGTAATTTGGAAGACCACCCAGTGCCATAGGTAAATTCCATATGATCTCTGGCCAATCCAAAGGAAGACTCTGTTGCTTAACAATGGCGAGAATCTTGATGCTGGGTGAACAACAGAAACTATGGTTGCACAACCAAATAATCCCGCAAGTGGGAATGCAATTTGATAAAGAGTCGCGTTACTTTGATCAATAAATAAGAAGATGCAGAGCAGTCCAATGAATCCAATGACGCCAATCCCATCAATGAAATCTTGTGCACGTTGGGAAATATTGCGAGTTAGGTTTCTTGGAATCCAACTGACAGCTAGTGCTGAACCTAAAAACAGACCAAGGCTATGAGTATCAGTTCCAAAGTAGATATGACTGATTCGTCCTGCTGTTGCATTATCTGCTTGTAGTGAGAAGAGAAAGAGTGCAGTTCCAGAGAAAGTTGCGATAGCTAGTGCCGCACGCCTGACTACCCGCTTACCGAATCTGCGCCAAACAAGAAGCAGAATGATTGGCCAAATCAGATAGAACTGAAATTCAACTGCGAGCGACCAGGTGTGTTGGAGAAGCGGTGGGCGACCAATAGCTTGGAAGTAATCTTGATTTAGTGCCACTAATTGCCAGTTATTCGTTCCAGTGAGCACAAAAGGCACATCACTTATAAATCTGCGAACGGCATCAGGTGCAAATAAAGCTGTAAAAACCGAGGTAACAATAATTAGAACTACAAGTCCTGGAAGAAGCCTTCTAATTCTCGCCGCATAGAACTCTTTAATATCTAAACCATTTGCACTTTCAATTGAATCCAAAATAAGCCGCGTAATTACATAACCCGAAATCACAAAGAAGAGATCGACGCCAAGAAAGCCACCTGGGATCCAAGAAATTCCTAAGTGATAAAGAACAACCGCAAAAACTGCAAGCGCACGCAATCCATCAATTGCAGGAATGTGAGTTGAAGAAATTGATGCGCGCTGCATCGAAATTACTTACGTTTTTTGGTTGTGCTCTTCTTTACAACTTTTCTAGCTGGTGTCGTCGCAGACTTTTTAACTTCAGCCTCGGATGTAGAGCTCTGCACAGAAGGAGTTCTAACACCGCTGCGCACAAATGACTTTTCTACTGGACGATTATTTGCGTCGATATTGGCATCGATATCTCCTTGGAGTGCAGCAAGTCTTTCGAAGGCCTGCTTCAACCGACTTCTAGTTTCACCAATTGCTTGTTCAGCAGCATTGAGCGACTGAGTTTGAACTCGATAAAGGCGCTCTGACTCTGAGATTGCACTTGTGAGCCAAGAACGGAATTCACCAACAGCGACAGTAGCTTCAGAGATAATCTTTTCAGCTTCACGCTTTGCAGCACTTGAAAGTGCGTTAGCTTCCCGACGGCTTTCAGTTAATAAATGTTCGGCGCTACGAGTAGCTTTCTCACGTAATTCTTCCGCTTCAGATTCTGCAGCAGATAAATATTTACGGCCACGAGTTTCGGCTCCAGCCAAGATAGCTTTAGCTTTATTTTCGGAAGACTCTAGGCGTTCCTTTGTGATTCGAGTTGCCTCTGCAACCATCTGCTCGGCTGATGAGGTGGCACGAGATTCACGTTGCTGCGCTGTCTTGATCAAACTCATGGCAGTTTCGCCAGCAAGGATTTCAAACTCTTCTTTACTTAAACTTGTGATGTCACGACGTGAGCGAAGATCGGCTAATTGAGTTTCAAGTTGGCGAATACGTTCAACTGCATTTTCGGTTGGAACTGCAACTGTTTCTTCTTTGAACCCAACCCAGGAACGGAATTTATTGTCAGCCACTTTTACTCCTTGCTCTAATCAATTACCTCGGGACCAGTTATTTTGGGAAAGCCTATAACAAAGGACGGGGTGAGTGCCATGAGTGATTTCCCTTCCTTGTCGGCTGCTCGTGAGCCTATAGTTGCGGCATGAGCGAATCGATAAAGAGTTCACAAGAACTATTGGCAGAATTCATCAAGAACGGCAGAGAATTCATTTCAATAGCAAAGACCATTTCCCCCCAAGATTTGGATAAGGCTCCGATAGCTGGTGAGTGGTCCGCTGCTTACGTCTTGCACCATATGTGTGATGGCGAAATGCATTTCGCTACCAGGTATATAACAAACCTTGCTGAAACTACTCCTAACATTGTTCCTTTCAATGAAAATGTTTATCCAGATCGTCTGAACTATGCAAAGCGTGATGCACTTACTTCACTTGCCGCAATCGAAGGAATTCAATTAGCTGTCGCAAATATCTTGGGTGCAATTCCAGAAAATGATTGGTCTCGGACCTCGATGCATCCAGAAGGCGGATTGATGACACTTGCAGATTTATTTGCAATGGATACTCGTCATAGCAAGTCACATGCAGGGCAACTTCAAGAGATAATTAAGGCGCTCTAAATCTTCTAAATCTTCTAAATCTTCTAAATCTTCTAAGTCTTCAGAATTAAATAGTCAGATAGCTGGTGCGGGAGGCGGGACTTGAACCCGCACGTCCGAAGACACAAGTTCCTAAGACTTGCGTGTCTGCCATTTCACCACTCCCGCTGGAGAGACAAGGAGAAGGCTAAGGGAAC
>CANLTP010000131.1 GCA_947494085.1 Actinomycetota bacterium
GGGTAAGAAATCTAGTAATTGAACGTTTACTAGGCTTATTGGATGCGGTTGTGTGCGTGATTAGTAGTGCGTAAGACCTTACTTCCGTCAAAGCTTAATCATCAGCTTTACACATCTGTCACACCCCACCCCTACGCTCAGTTCTATGACTAACTCCGCTTCTAACAAATTTGTTGCCGTACTCGCCATCATCGCCACCCCATTTGCGTTGGGGGCATTTTTGTTGGCGTGGGGACCGTCAGATCAATTCCAAAAATCTAATCCGAATTATGACGGATATGTCCAGCCAAGAAGTGTGGGTGAACTTGTTGAGAAGACGCAGAAATCTACAGTTAGCGTTTTCTGCGTAGTTCGCGAAGATGACTGGGGTATGGGAACTGCTTGGGCAATAGAGTTAAAGAACGGGATGGATAAGAAGTACCCAACAACTTTGATTACAAATCATCACGTGATTGAAGAGTGTATTGGCGGAAAAGGTAAATTGACGGTGGCGGAGCTATATAAAGAACCTGTTCCGGCAACGATCATTAAGTGGGATAAAGAAAATGACTTGGCGGTATTGGCAACAGGATTGAAATTAAAGCCATTGGGTCTATCGCAAGCAGAGCCATGGCCAGGTTATTGGGTGATGGTCCTAGGGAGTGCAGATGGCTACGAAGGATCAGTTTCATTTGGTTCGGTATTGAACACTACAGATGCTGAGATTTTTATCACCGCCAACACTTCGCACGGCAATAGCGGAGGGCCGCTTATAGATAACGAAGGTTTAGTTATTGGGACAACAAGCTGGGGTCATACGAAAGAGCAGTACAACGGCGCAAAGTCACTAAATGCGATGTGTGCAAAGATCCTGAAGTGTGATGGTGAGTGGTATTGGGAGAGGGATTAAGTCAGCGCGCAAGCTTCGTGCCTGACTGCAATTACCCAACAAACAAATCGGAGAGTTCGTCTATTTCTTTACGGATCTCTTTGATAGTCAATGATAAATCAATTCCATGTCGATACACCAGAGTTCCATTACCCTTTAATCTCAAAGGATTTTCATCAACGGGAAGAGCATAAATCAGGTGGATCGAATCTAATTCGAATGCTGTGGCATAAGTGTTTACTTGGTAAAGAGCCGATTCCCAATTCGATGCTGGGTCTTTGTACTTGGCATCGGCAATAAATTTTATCTTTCCGTCTTTGCGCCACATTATGTCTATTTGAGCTCTCTGACGGTTTTCTTCATCTAAGTGGAGATACTTTGTTTCAACTACACCACCGTGTTTTTCAATTCTCTGTTTTAGTTCGCGCAGCAAGAATTTTTCAAAGACTCTGTACATATCGACAGTGAATCCACTAACTGCGACTCCCCCGAGCTCTTCATAAAAACCCTTGCCACTGTTAATCAGTTCCGCTAGAACTAGGGAGTTCCAATAATGAATATTGTGTCGATTTTTGGTCCAACGTAACTCTGCGTTGGAAGCATCAATTTCGGAAAACTTCCGAGAAAGATGTCTAAAGTCTCGATGCTGGTCTGCGGTTAAATTCCCAAATTTCATCGCCTTGGTGATCGCCATATTCAGTTCAATATTTTCAGGGATGTTTTCAGTAAACTCATCAAAGGCAACTTCTACTGGATACATGTGCCCAAATCGTTTTTTGAGTTGCTCTCCGATCAATACTCTTCCGTGTAAGACTTTTGAGGTTTCCTCGACTCTTCTATAGCCGGTCAAAAGACCTCGAGAGGTTGAAGCCGTGGCATTCCTAAGGAAGCTCTCAAATATGAGGTCTGTGATATCTCGTGACTCTGCGATATTTACGGTATCTGAATCAAATTTAATGCCATCGTGTAACCCTAGGAGATAGAACAGATTGTTTACTGGGAACTTTGGCATCACTTTAATATGAATATCACCAACGCGAATTATGCCAATCTTGCTATCAGCCCTGAAAATGGAATCCTCACCAAAAGTGGGCTCTACTGTAATAAAACCTGTTTGGTTGATTGCAGCAGCGACCTCTTTAGATACCTTTGGCAAGAGTTTTTCTTCATACTCATCTAGCTCGATCAGCTTTAAATGATTTTCAGCAATCACTTGCTCCATGATTTTTACTTGAAGTCCTCTAGATTGAACTCAGATTTACGAGTGTCCCATTGGCCGTAGAAATGATCTTCAAGAAGCGGAAGTATCGAATATTTCCAAATCTTGGCTATCTCATCATCGGATTGAGTTTTGGCCTTCATAAAATAAGCGGGACCAATTGCCAGATTATGGTCTGCCAGTTTGGCATTTAACTTCGCAAGAATTGTTGCAGATGTATTAGGTAGCCCATTCTTGGCTAACCACTTTGGCAAAATCTGATCACAAGGGCCCTCGGTAGGAATAAGTGAAACAAATTGGAAACGTCTTCTAATTGCACTGTCCAGATTTGCAATGGATTTGTCGGCAGTATTCATAGTTCCAAGTAGGAGTAGATTCTCCGGAAGCTTAAACTTTTCACCACTTGAGTACATCAGTTCGACAGATTTGTCTCTGTATTCAAGCAGGAAGTAAAGCTCGCCAAATACCTTGGCTAGATTTCCACGGTTTATTTCATCAATTATCAATACAAAAGATTCATCAGGATTGGCTGCAGCCTTCTCTGCCATTCGGCGCAATGGGCCGGGAGACTTTTCAAAAAGCATAGATTTTTCATCAGCACTAATCTTCGGACGATACCCCTCAAAAAAATCTTCATAAGAAAATGAAGGATGGAATTGAATCAGCTGAACATTTTCTGGCTTGGCAATTGCATTAGCTAAAGCCTGAATGATGAAGGTCTTACCTGTTCCTGGAGGACCGTAGAAAATTACTTGCTTTAGTTCTTCGATCAATCCGAGAGTATCTGATACCCATTCAGGAGTTAGATGGAGTTGTTCGGCTAGTGCCGAAGCATTTGATAGACCTGAAGCAGTCGGAGTGGATGTTGCGCCACCTGGTAACGACTTAGTGGATGTCCCATGTTCTTCCATAAACTTCTCTCCAAACTCTTTGCTTAGGGGAAACAAATAACCCATCTTTATTGAATTGTTGCTGGC
>CANLTP010000132.1 GCA_947494085.1 Actinomycetota bacterium
CTTGCGATATCAAAAGTAGCGCCACCTTGATTGGTAGAAATAATGTAAAGGCCAATTACTGCGGCCAACATAAGCAGCCCACCAAAGAGGCTGTAAAGCAAGAACTTCATGGCCGCTGCGGCGCGATCACCAGAACCGTAGCCACCAATTAAGAAGTAAACCGGGATAAGCATCGCTTCGAAAATCACATAGAAGAGGAATACATCTGTGGCGGAAAAGACGCCGATCATCATTGTTTCAAGAATTAAGAGCAGGATGTAGAAGACCTTTACATTCCAGCGACCATTCTCGGACTCATTCCAACCCGCAAGAAAGACAATTGGAACCAAGATTGTTGTCATCAAAATAAGCACAAGCGCCATGCCATCAATACCAACAGCATAATTAATATTAAATGCAGAGATCCAAGTGCGAACCTCAGTGAATTGCATTGCGCTGTTATTTCGATCAAAACCTAGCGCCATCACAATTGAAGCCAGAGTTACAAGTAGAGAGAAACCGAGAGCTACCTGCTTAACCAGTTTGGCATTGCTTGCTGGTAAAAATCCAACAACTAGAGCACCAAACAATGGGAGTAGCTGCATTGATGTCAAGATACTCATAGCGTCACCATCCATACTGCAGCAACTAAGGCAATGACGCCTAGAACCATAATTAAGGCATAACTTCTAACAAATCCATTTTGGATATTGCGTAAGGATGAGGCTGAAATTTGAACTACCCAACCAACTAACCGAACTAGACCATCAATAACTTTGTAATCAGTATTTACCAACCCTGCCGTTAACTTCTGACCAGGGCGCATAAATACCGCTTCGTTAATTGAATCTTGGTAGAGGTCTTTACGTGCAGCTTTAGTGATTCCTAAAACATCTTCAGGTGCAACAGCGGGAACTGTGCGGTATTTCAGAATTGCAATTGCAACTCCAATGGCAACGACTGTTAGCGCCATAATCGAAACGACAATAGGTGGTAACAAATGACCAGAATGATATTCCTTGTTTTCATTTACAACAGGCTGAAGCCAATTGACCAGAGCGCTTCCAGAGTTAAGTAGGAATCCAGATGCGACAGAACCAATAGCCAATACCGCCATCGGTGCCCACATTAAGAATGGTGACTCATGTGGATGAGCTTTGTCATCCCAACGCTTTGTTCCAGCAAATGTTAAAACCATTACGCGCGTCATATAGAAAGCGGTTATCGCAGCACCGAGAAGTGTGATGCTGCCTAGAAGAACTCCTTGAACTCCCCCAGAATCAAATGCAGTTTCAATAATTTTATCTTTTGAATAGAAACCAGCGAATGGCGGAACTCCAAGAATTGCTAAATATCCAAGTCCGAATGTTGCTGCGGTAATTGGCATCATTTTTCTCAAGCCACCATAGCGTCGCATATTTACTTCATCGTTCATGCCATGCATCACTGAACCGGCGCCAAGGAACATTCCTGCTTTAAAGAATCCGTGGGTGACCAAGTGCATGATTGCAAAGGCGTAACCGACTGGGCCAAGTCCAGTAGCAAGAATCATGTAACCGATCTGTGACATGGTTGATGCCGCAAGTGCTTTCTTAATATCATCTTTTGCAGTTCCGATAATTGCACCAAAGAGAAGTGTTATTGCGCCAACAATTACGACCATTAATTGTGCGGTCGGTGACGCATCGAAAATAAAGTTAGAGCGAGTAATTAAGTAGACACCTGCTGTAACCATTGTCGCGGCGTGGATAAGTGCAGAGACCGGTGTAGGTCCTGCCATCGCATCGCCAAGCCATGATTGCAGTGGGAACTGAGCAGACTTGCCTGCTGCCGCTAGCAAAAGCATTGCGCCGATTGCAGTTAGTGCGCCGGCAGATGCACCAGATGCACCTTCCTTAACGCCAGCGAAAGTTACAGTTCCAAATTGCGTAAATGCGATCATGATCGCAAGTGAAAGACCAACATCGCCAACTCGGTTAGCAACGAATGCTTTCTTTGCGGCGGTTGCATATGCTGGCTTTTGATTCCAGAAACCAATTAATAGATATGAAGCAAGTCCTACGCCTTCCCAACCAACATAGAGATTGAGATATGAATCGCCAAGAACTAGAAGGAGCATTGCTGCAATAAACAAGTTTAGGTAAGCAAAGAATCTGCGGCGATCTCGATCATGAGACATATATGCGATCGAATAGATATGTATAAGTGTTCCGACGCCAGAAATTAGAAGAACGAAACAGATGGAAAGTTGGTCTAGAAGTAATGAGGCATCTACTTGGAACGAGCCGACTGAAATCCACTCAAAGAGCTTCTGAGTAGCAGCGCGCGCTTCTCCTTCGCGGCCTTGCATCGCGAAGAATTCAAGTAAGCCAATAATAAAAACTGAGCCTGAAACTAGCGTGGCAAAGATATGCCCCCACTTATCGGCAATTCGGCCTAATAGAAGTAGCAGGGCGGAACTGAACAAGGGAAGGGCAATTAGATAAACCAAATTTGTGCTCGTAGTCATTAGCGCTTCAACAAACTAGCATCATCAACAGATGCTGATCGACGGGAGCGATAAATCGTAACGATAATCGCGAGACCAACTACAACTTCACAAGCTGCAACGACCATAGTAAAGAAAGACATTACTTGGCCAGTGAGATTTCCATGAATTCTAGAGAAGGTTACAAAAGCTAAATTCGCTGCATTTAACATCAATTCAATGCACATAAATACCACAATGGCATTTCTGCGAACTACTACGCCAATTGCACCAATTGTAAAAAGAATGGCGGAAAGATAAATGTAATTTGAGATATCCAATTAATCTTCCTCCACTTCTTTAACTTCAAGTTCGAATGGCTTCGAAGTCAACATGTCGCCTCTTGCATCAAGAGTTGCCGAAATCGAAGAAGGCGCTGGAGAACCATCAGGAAGTAGCGCAGGAACATCGACTGCATTGTGAAGTGCATAAACACCTGAACCTGGAAGGCCAGCAGCAGTTGCGATTGATGCGCCACGGAATCTAGCAATCGATTGATCTCGTTGTGCTGTGCGAGATTTAGTTGAGGTGCTATGTGCCAAAACC
>CANLTP010000133.1 GCA_947494085.1 Actinomycetota bacterium
AGTCATCAACATAAATGTCGGTGGAGTTTTCTATTGCACTCAACAAGCCTTTGCAATTATGAAAGACCAAAATCCACAAGGCGGACGAATCATCAACAACGGCTCAATCTCAGCCCAAGTCCCCCGCCCAAACTCCGCTCCTTACACCGCATCAAAACATGCCGTTACTGGTCTGACTCGATCAACTTCACTAGATGGTCGTAAATACAACATCGCCTGCGGACAGATTGATATTGGAAATGCTGAAACCAAGATGGCATCCGCCCATGGATCTGGTGTTGTTCAAGCAAACGGTGATGTAATTTCTGAACCAATGTTGAATCCACAAATCGTCGCCGATGCCGTTGTGAACATGGCTAATCTGCCACTAGAGGCAAATGTTCAATTCATGACGGTTATGGCGACAAAGATGCCTTACATCGGTCGAGGTTGAGAAATACCTTAAGAGTGATCTGATCCTAAATTTTCAACTGTTAGAAATTTGCTTTGATTAAATTAAAAACGGGTTTCGTTTATTTTCATCTTGTCTCTTACCACTTGAGAAATATCTACATCTAAAACATCAGCTAAGCGGAATAGATATATTGCAACATCAGCTATTTCCATTTTTATGTCTGTCAATTTCTTAGGAGTTAGATTCACTTTAAGGGACTCTTCTGTCGTTAGCCATTGAAATTCTGAGACCAATTCTCCTGCTTCACCTGCAACTGCCATTGAAAGATTCTTAGGAGTATGAAAAATTTCCCAATCACGCGCATCTGCAAATGAACGAATTTCCAATTTCAAATCATTGATTTCACTCATGGAAGAACCTATCTAGCTAGTCGTTTTTGGAAGTAATCAGCAACCTCTGGATCCGTGCAGTAAATATAGCAACCCTTCATGCCACGAGTCATTAGAGTCCGGTAGGTATTACGGATGATTTGATCTGCTTTTGCTTCAGCTAGCTCAGGTGTCTCTTTTAACTCTTTCTTGTAGCCATGCAAAGAAACATCAGTACTGGCCCTGCCGGATGGATCAGACACCAAACTTCCTTCGGTGATCTTAAAATCAGGTCCAATAATCACTCCAACATAATCCAGTTCTAACCCTTGCGATGTATGGATGCACCCAATATCTTCTATGGAATTTGCGTCAATTATCCAAGCACTCCCACGGGATTCCAGGTTCCATTTAGCTTTGAAATTACTATTGGGAAATTCAATATCGTAAGCATTTGGATCGCTTTTGCTGATCCAGTCCCAACAGTAGCCAGCTAACATCCGAGACTTATTGTTCGTTCGGTTTTTTATTCGAATTTCCTCGTAAAGTTCAGAAGGGTTCTGGAAAATCTTAAAGTCGTAATTGACTCCCGTGAAGCCGATCTCTGTATCTTCGATAATTCCCAGAGTTTCGTCTAGCCACGAGATGTATCCATCAGAACCATTACAACGAAACTGTGACTTAAGTTCCAAATAATGTATCACGGCATTGTTTTCTTGAGCGAACCTTGCGATTTCACTCTCTTCTCCTATGTCTTTCCACGTTACCTTTTGTGCTTCATCCAAGAAGAAAACTGAAGTTTTTGCCGCATGAATAACCTCACTAATTTGATTCTCTCCACCTTTTGAATACTGCGTTCTAAGTTTCAACCTGTGAGCTTCATCAACAATCAACACATCAAAATCATTTTCTTCTATTCCAGTAAAATTCCCTGAACCACTGAATAATTCCTTAATCTCTCCACCCTTGAAAGCAGACTTTAAATTGACTTCAAACACCGCTCGAGGAGCTGCGTTTGGGGTTACGTACCTAGCAATCATTCGCTGTCCCATTAATCTCGATAATGCATTGATTGCGATGACAGATTTTCCAGTGCCTGGGCCGCCTTTTATGATTACCACTTGTTTTTTGCCATTCAAACCATCATTTGATGCCTTGATTATGGTTTCTAGGACAGTCTTTTGATCGTCGATCAGAACGAAGGCTTCCTTGCCTTGCAACATTTTTGCTACTGCCTCAGCAAGCTGTAGAGAAGGCCTGGTCGGCGAGGCATCAACTTTCTTTAATATTTCAACTCCAGCTCCACTCTTAATTCGATCAGATATCAATTTCACAATTTCATTCTTCTGTCCCTTGATAAAAACTGGAGTATTTCGAAGGGCCTCTTCGTAGCGAGAATCATTTACGACAGTGAGTTCAGGGCAGTTGTGTAAATATGCACAAGAAGTAACTTTTACTGGGGTTTCATAAACATATTCGTTATACATCTCCAATAAGCTCGCATAGCTCCGTGCTTGATAAGAAGGATGGACAACATCTCGCTTCTTTTGGCCTACAAAAGTATTCACATGTTCAGGCAGCTCCGAATAATCGATATCTGTCCATTGTTTTAGCTCAATTATCACAATCGATTCTGTTCCATCAGCCTCTCTTCCCGACACAATAAAGTCAATCCGATTCTTTAACTTATTGATCTGATATTCAATCGCTATGCCGGCTTCGTTTGGTATTTCTGGGCTTGCGATTATGTGTGACATTCCATTTCCCAAAGAATTCCGCCAAGACGAGTACTCGTTTGGTCCTACTCCCAAACCGAGGTTCTCTCTAACTGCATCTCTCACTAAATCTTCGATGATGTGAGCATCTTCAAGGAACTGAGCCTTCGTGGCTAGATATGCGAGCACTAGCCAAGGCTATAGCCAGTAGCTACTGTCCGTAGGTATCTAGTTCTTACTTGTCACAGAGAGTAATCTAAGGAGGTGCCTCTAAGGGAAATACTGTCAGCGCCTGCAGCTCTCAAATATCACCACTCGCGTGACAGTCAACAACCCGCGCAAAAAGCGCTACTCAAAGCCAGGAAAGAACTTTTGGACTTTGTACCTATTGGTTATCTCACCAAAAAGAGCGGTGCTGCGGCAAATCTGCCTGTTATTCCATGGATTTCCATTTTGAATCCCGAACTCACAAAAACTACCAAGGCTGGTTTGTATATTGTGTATCTCTATAGCGCGGACATGGAACGACTCTTTCTTTCCATGAATCAGGGATACACGAGACATAAA
>CANLTP010000134.1 GCA_947494085.1 Actinomycetota bacterium
GATTTCGATTGCGCCGTCTTTCTTAGCCAAGCAGTACCTACTTCTCTATTTCAATTCATTAACAGGGGTCCGACCATTTCTGGGCAGAGGGTTAGTCTAAGGCGGGAGCCCCAAATCAGGAAATCGGCTCTTATACTCCTAATTACATTAAAAGGTTTGAGATTTCGAGGCCAAATTTGGCTAATTTCGCGGCTCCGCCATCTATAGCCGTCAATACGAAGGGCTTTCCATCCTCAAGAAGTGCAAAAGTATGTTCGAAGTGGGCGCCCCGAGAACCATCCTGCGAAACCACGGTCCACTCATCAGCCAGCACCTTGGTCTTAGGCGAACCTCTTGTGATCATCGGTTCGATAGCAAGTGCAATGCCTGGCTTTAGTTCAGGACCCATTCCAGCTGCACCAAAATTTAAAACATGTGGTTCTTGATGCATTTCGGTACCAATTCCATGACCACCATACTCACGCAAGATTCCATACTTACCTTGCGAGCGAATGTAATCTTCAATTGCAAAAGAAATGTCAGTTAAATTAGCGCCAAGTTTTCCAGCTGCAATCCCCTGCCACATTGATTCTTCGCAGGTATCTAGAAGTTTCTGATCATCGATGCTTTTCGTTCCTGCAATAACTGAAAAGGCTGCATCTCCATGCCAGCCTTCAATAATTGCACCAAAATCTATCGAGACGATATCACCATCTTCGATTGGGCGATCATTTGGAATTCCGTGAACAATTTCATCATTGATTGAAGCGCAGATTACTGCGGGAAAGCCATGATAGTTAAGGAAGTTAGATTTAGCACCATTAGCTGCAAGGTTTTTTATTGCTATCTGATTCAAGTCATTAGTTGTGACACCTGGAGCAATTGCATTTTTCATTAATTCCAGAGTCTGACCAACAACGAGTCCTGCTTTACGCATCAGTTTGAGCTGATCTAAAGTTTTAATCTGAATTGCCATAAGTGCTACTTCAAGGCTGCAATTGCGCGAGCTGCGATATCTGCAACTTCGCCGACCGCTGAAATAGATTTCAATAAACCTTCGCTCTTGTAATAATTAATAATTGGCTCAGTCTGTTCGCTATATACGGCAAGACGATTAGCAATTACGCTCTCAGCATCATCAGGGCGTTGATACAACTCGCCACCACAAGAATCACAAATACCAGCAACTTTTGGTGCTTCGAAAATTACATGTGAAGTTGCGCCGCAACCCCGGCAAGCTCTGCGACCAGCTAGACGCTTAATTATTTCGGCGTTCTCTAATTTGAATTCAAGCACTGCATCAAGCGGGGTTCCTGATTTTTCTAAATTTTCTTTTAGGAAATCTGCTTGGCCAATGTTTCTTGGATACCCATCGAGAAGAAATCCGTTCTTAGCATCTGGATGAGTTAAGCGGTCTGCGACCATGTCATTAGTTACTGAATCGGGAACTAAATTCCCAGCATCCATGAATGATTTAGCGTGTAGACCTAATTTGGTCTCGCCTTTTATATTCAAGCGGAAGATATCGCCAGTAGAAATATGTGGGATTGAGAAATGCGATGCAAGTTGAACTGCTTGTGTTCCCTTACCTGCACCTGGTGGACCTACCAGGATTAAGCGCATTACTTAAGGAATCCCTCGTATGAACGCTGTTGTAGTTGTGACTCGATCTGCTTGGCAGTATCAAGACCAACACCAACCACAATAAGAATTGCAGTTCCACCGAATGGGAAGTTTCCGGTTGCGTTGAACAAGATCAGCGCAATGATCGGAATAATTGCAACGAAGGCTAGATATAGCGATCCTGGCGCAGTGATACGGGAAAGAACATATTGCAAATATTCTGCTGTTGGACGACCGGCACGAATACCTGGAATAAAGCCACCATACTTCTTCATATTTTCAGCAACTTCATCAGGATTAAATGTAATTGCTACATAGAAGTAAGTGAAGAAAATAATCATTGCAGAGTAAACAATTATGTAAATTGGATGATCGCCTGTAACTAGATTCTGTTGAATCCAAACTGCCCACTTTGCAGTACTTCCGGAGAAGTTAACAATGAGAGATGGAATGTAAAGAAGTGATGAGGCGAAAATTACTGGGATAACGCCAGCTTGGTTTACCTTGATTGGAATGTAAGTGCTGGTTCCGCCATATGACTGACGACCAACTTGGCGCTTCGCATATTGAACTGGAATACGTCGCTGCGCCTGTTCCACGAATACAACTGCGGCAACTACAAGAATTCCAACAGCTGATACGAATATGAATGCGAACAGCCCCTTTTGAAGTTTGATTGACCAGAGTTGTGATGGGAAGGTTGCTGCAATTGATGTGAAAATCAAGATTGACATTCCATTACCAACGCCGCGATCAGTAATTAGCTCACCGAGCCACATGATTACTGCGGTTCCAGCGGTCATAACGAAGACCATCGTCATAATTCTTGGCCATGTTGTGTCCGGAATAATTGGAAATGAGCAACCACTAAATAAACGTCCTGGTGTTCTGGCAACTGCGATCAAACCAGTTGATTGCAAAATAGATAACCCAATAGTTAAGTATCTTGTGTATTGCGTCAGCTTTGCAGTTCCTGATTGTCCTTCAGCTTTTAGAGTTTCAAAGCGAGGGATAACAACAGTTAGAAGTTGAACAATGATTGAGGCGGTGATGTAAGGCATGATTCCAAGTGCGAAGACCGAGAGCTGTAGTAGCGCTCCGCCTGAGAATAGGTTAATCAAACCAAAGAGACCACCATTGTCTGCTTGATCTAGACAAATCTGAACATTCTCATATGACACACCCGGTGTTGGAACAATTGAACCAAATCGGAATAGCGCCATGATGGCAAGAGTAAAGAAAATCTTCTTACGCAGATCTGGCGTCTTAAACGCCTTACCAAATGCTGAGAGCATGATTTTCTCCTTCTAACCTAACTAGCCTAATGATTTCTTTAGATTTAAAGTTTCTTAGCTGATCCGCCAGCAGCAGCAATCTTTTCAGATGCTGATGATGAGAACGCATGAGCTTCGACAGTAACCTTTACGGAAATTTCA
>CANLTP010000135.1 GCA_947494085.1 Actinomycetota bacterium
TGAAGAAGATAGCCAAAGCGCGATTACATATTAATTAATAATTCCTAGGTGTTGTAGCCCCGACGGGATTCGAACCCGCGTAGCTGGCTTGAGAAGCCAGAGTCCTAGGCCACTAGACGACGGGGCCGAGATTTACCGCTATTAAGTTTTTTACTGCTTTTACTGCGCTGGGGTACCAGGACTCGAACCTAGACTTACTGAACCAGAATCAGCAGGGCTGCCAATTACCCCATACCCCAAAATATTGGATTGACTTGGGCAAGGATACCCGAATGAAAAGCTAGAAATTACCCAGCTTTAAAGAATTTCGTGCGACCCTTCCAACTATTTAAATACCTATCGGCTGGGCTCTTTAGAACGCCTTCGATAAGCGATGCATAAACGTCTCTGAAGTCCGTTGTTACGGATAAATCTCCGTCAACTAGCTTTGAAAGCGAAGGTTGGTCGCCATAAAAACCACCTTTAATTTTATCTCCGATTATAAACATTGGCCCTGAAGTTCCGTGATCCGTTCCCTTCGAAGCATTTCCCACAACGCGACGACCGAATTCACTGTAAACAAGGACTACAACATCTGATCCATGTTTAGTTCCCTTTAATTCTGTCATGAACTTATCTACTGAAGAAGAAACTGAACCGAGCAAAATGGATTGCGCGTTTGCTTCATTTGCATGGGTATCAAACCCGCCAAGCGAAACCGACCAAACTCTTGTTGGAGCATCTGCCTTAATAAGTTTCGAAACTATATTTAATTGCTGAGTTAAATTTGAATCGCCACCAGCATTTCCGCCATTTATGGTTGGAAGCTCAATCTCTGTTGCTTCTGGTTTCATTAAAATTGGAGTAATTTTCTCGGAAATATTGAATAGATCCTTCATACTATTTGCAGCAAGTGACCGCAATTTTGAATCTGAAGTTGATGGCAAACTAAGTTTTCTAAAATCTGCGCCGATTGTTCCTTGAGGAATTACCAAGCCACCTAGTGGTAACGCCGAGCCTACTTTTTTCTCTCCAGCTAGAAGAGGTGGAAGCACAGATCCAAGACTAATTGCCAACATTGGATCATCAGGTTGCGAATCTATCCACCTTCCAACCCATCCTGATTTTGAATGCGTCTTCGGACTGCCAGACTGCCACTTCGCCATTGATGAGAAATGTGAACGATCTGGACTTGGATAACCGGCGCCGCGGACTATCGCTACTTTCCCACTCTTCCAAAGATTCGCTATGCCAGTCATTGCAGGATTTAAACCGTATTGCGAATCTAATTGCAGAATGCTTTCTTGCTTGTATGAAATATCTGGCCTAGAGCTGTAATAGATGGGATCTTTAAATGGAATAACAGTATTTAACCCATCGTTACCGCCATACAAAGTTATTATCACCAAAATAGGCGTTCCGGATGCCAACGGGCGAGAACTGGCTGCTGCTGCAATTTCTTCAATTGACAGGAAGGCTGCTGCAGTTGCAATGCTGGTTCCAGCAGTGAGTTGCAAAAACTTGCGCCGAGTAACGGTATCCATCAGGCACTCACCAAATATTCAGGACTGCAAATTGCTAAGAGAATTAAGCGCTTTGAACTCTTAACATTTCCTTCAAGTGCTGATTTTGTTCTAGCGCTCCAGTCGACAACTCCCAATAAGTCTGCAGTTTTTTGAACTCGCTCCCCTGGTCTTAAATTTTCAATTGGCGAGAGATCACCTTGCGCTACAAGCCAAGAAGCAAAACTGGCTCTAAATTGCGCACTAGCCGATGAAAGCCAAGCTTCATCCGTAGGCCAGCCACCGACATTGGGTGGATCGAAGGGGACTTGTGCTAATTTATTTAAAAAGTTTAATAGCGCAGAATTCTTAGTCAACTTTGATGGCGTGATATTCAGCGCACGACATACTGCAACGAACCATTCAACAGGTGATTTAACTAATTCATATCGCGAGTCTCTCATGGCCTCGCTTGAAGCAAGCGCAAGAAGTAATTCTCTAATTTCACGACCTTCAAAGGCGCTCTCAATCTTAGAGCTGGCCGGCAATGCATATTGACTCGACATATATCTGAACCAAACTCGCTCCGCGATAAAGCGTTTGGAGTTCGGTTGGGATACCAAGAATTTTCCAGCAGAAGTGCTATCAAAATTTTGAGATACTCCAAGGATGCTCTTGGATCCGTTATCAAATCTACTCTTTTTAAAGGTAACTTCTCCGCTACTTCGAGCTACTTGAATTCCAGTCAGCGCACGAGAAAGTTCTTTAACATCGGTTTCAGAATAGCGGCCAACGCCCAAAGTGAAAAGCTCCATCAATTCGCGCGCTAAGTTTTCGTTAGGAGACTTCGCGGTATTTTCCTGACCATCAAGCCAAAATTGAAGTGCGCCATCAGCAAGCATCGCCGTTACCATTTCATCAAAATTTCCAAGTGCATATTTCTGCATTGTTTGATGTTGCTTATACATTGGTAGTGCAAAATTCAATTTCTTAATTGAGGTTGCCCAATGGCCGTGCCAGAACCAAGTTGCTTTTTCTTGTAGTGAAAAGTCTGCCAACACCATGCGGTCTAGCCACCATGTCGTTAACTCATTATTTTGTCTACGTAGCTCGCTGCTATAACTGGAGCGTTGCGGGTCATCAGGCGATGGGCGTTTCCCAAGATCTGCAAGTACTAATTGAGGAACGTTCAACAGCCCTAAATCTGTTCCAGAATTTGCGAATAACTTCTCACGTGTGGCCGAAACTCCAGCATTGATTGCACTTACAAATTCACCGGGACGTGGACCGAACCCAAATCGATGAAAGAGGCGGGCGGTTTCTAGGCGATTTATATCCACTTGCGAATGTTATTTGAATACCTGCAAAAATAGTTCTGAGGAGGTGAACTCAAGGCAAATTCTAAGTATCGCGCCCTGTGACTACTTGATTGAAGCTGCAATCCGCTCGAGCGAGCGTTCGCGACCAAGGAGCTCTAGAGATTCAAAAAGTGGTGGAGAAATGTGGCTTCCGGTTACCGCAATTCGAATCGCACTAAAGGCAATCCGTGGCTTGA
>CANLTP010000136.1 GCA_947494085.1 Actinomycetota bacterium
CCGATGCTGTACAAAGAACCGCAAGGACGATGCTGAGGATCGAATGGACTGAATTCATCGCTCCAAATTATACTGCCACTTGATCCGGCTTATAGGGCGACTCTTCTTTATTATTCCTCCCAAGTGATTTACGATTTATCTATGGCTGTAAAGAAAGTTACTGGACCCGCCTCATATTTTCCTTCGATTGAAAAGAAGTATGGAAAGCCGATTGAGCATTGGATGAAGGAACTCAAAAAGGTATCAAAGCTTGCACATATGGAGCAGGTAGCTCACCTCAAAGAGCAATTTGAAATGGGCCACGGTCATGCAAATGCAATAGTGGCTGTTTTTAGACAGAAAAATGGCTTGTAATTCATTTTGACAAATATCCGAGCACAAGAGCTAGCATCGATAAAGAAGAAGATTTCTAAGGTTGATCCGGCCTTTGCCCCTGCCATTAAGAATCTAGAACCCTGCACATTTGGCTTGGTTAAACCAAAACGTTCTCAATATCAATCACTAGTTCGAGCGGTAATTGCGCAGCAGGTAAGTACCGCTGCAGCACGAACAATTACCGGAAGACTTGAAGATAAGTGCGCAGGATCAATTACGGCTGAGAGGGTTGGCGAACTTTCCCCCAAGCAACTGCAGTCTGTTGGATTAACGGGCGCAAAGGTGCGCACGATTCGAGAGCTGACATCATCTGTGCTCTCCGGTGAGATTAACTTTAGAAAGTTTACGCATATGTCTGATGAAGAAATCATCGGAGAACTTGTGCCGTTATTTGGAATAGGGCGATGGACGGTAGAGATGTTTTTAATCTTTCAACTTGGGCGTTTAGATGTTTGGCCGATTGGTGACTTAGCGGTGCGTCGAGGGTGGGATAACCTGCATGGAAATACTGAACCTATCAAAGTTAAAGTTCTGCAGGGATTAGGTGATCAGTTTATTGGAATGAGAAGTGTTGTTGCCTGGTATTGCTGGAGAGCTTCCTAATAAGAAGTTGCTATGCGGGCTTATAGGGCGACTCTTCTTTAACTCTTAAGGTTAGAACTTGGAACGTAGTGATTTTGTCAGCAGGGCAAGAATTGCAGTGGTAGAAAGTATTGCTGCTAGAAACAGATAAGTTGTCCTAACTCCTACATTTTCAACTGATAAACCACTTATCACCATTCCCAAGGGTGGTGCTGCGTAAAAGACTGCAGTTTGCACGCCAAAGACTCGCCCTTGTTGATCAGCTGGAACTCTTTGCTGAATCAGCGTGCTTATCAATGGATTAAAGGGTCCCCAAGATAAACCTAAAAAGAAAGCGGCAGTAGCTAACAATGGCAGTGGCGGTAGGAAGGCCATCGGAATAACGCTTACCGCCGTTCCGATCAGAATCATACGAACCAGCGTTCTGCGAGATAGCCGCGTGCTTATCCAGCCATACCCAAAAGATCCAATTGTTGATCCAGCTGCAAGTGCGGAGATAACAATTCCCAGACCGGCAGGGTTATCTAACTGTTCAAAATAGGTGGGAAGGACAACTGTTTCTGTTGGTAGGTAGACAGCAGCAAGAACTAAAATCGAAATTGTTATTGTGCGAAGCAGCTTGTCATTCCATAAAACCTGGAAACCAACGCGAATGCTTCGATTGGTAACTTCACCCCTTTGCTCAGCTAAATCTCGAGCATCTCTACCGAGATTACCAACCCGTAAAAAAGCGATTGCTAATGCTGCAATGATAAACAAAGCCGCTGATACCCAAAATGAATTAACAGCGCCAATTGTTGAAATTAAGCCAGCTCCAACCGCCGGTCCAATAATCCAGGCAAGCCCCATAAAGCCATCATGGATTCCATTTAATCGATCAAGCTTTATCTCAGATGCTTTTGCCACATCTGCAAGCAATGTCTTACGAGCTGTGTAGCCAGCTGGATCAAATATCGCACCAATTACAGCTATTAAAAGAATGGTAAGGCTGGATAAATCTGAGGTTAGCGCCACTATTGGAAATGCCATTACTGAAAGTGAAGAGAGTAAATCTGCTCCAACACTTACAGAACGTCTCCCAATGTGATCGACTAACCATCCTCCTATTGGTGAAATAAACAGGCCAGGAAGAGCTGAAATCGCTGCAACAAATCCAGCAAATGCTGGCGACCCGGTCTTTTCAAGAATTAACCATGGGATTGTGATCATGACTATGGAGTTGCCAAGACCAGATACAAAATTTGATAGTTGGTGAAGCACAACCGGCTGATACTTATTCACATGCTTATTTTGACCTAGGAATGGATACAAACCTAATTAATCAACTTAGCTTTTGCTTCATCCCAAAGCTGTGCCAGCATCAGCATTGGATGGGGTAATTGGTAAGGTGCAGGAGTTGGATATGCATGAGGTTCAAAAACAGATTGCTGACCAGAGTAAAGACTCAGCAAACCAGGGTTAGCCATAACAATCTGTCAAGAGCGTAATTAATTAAGGCAAAAGTGATACCTTGTGAATATGAATCGAGTAATTAGGCCACTACGAGATTTTCTTCACCGAGAATCTGCCAGCGGTATTTTAATTCTGATTGCCTCCTTCCTTGGATTACTAGTTGCTAACTCACCCTTTTCTGATACTTATTTTGACACCTTAGCCTTTGATTTTGAGATTTCACTTGGCGCAATTTATTTAAACTTAACTATTCTAAAGAGCATCAATTATGTATTAATGACCATTTTCTTCTTTGTGGTGGGTCTTGAGATCAAGCGAGAGCTAACCTCAGGGCACCTTTCTTCCTTTAAAAAAGCGATCATGCCCTTTGTGGCAGCAATTGGTGGAATGGCACTCCCTGCTGGAATTTATTTAGCAATTGCTGGCAGAGTTGATGCAAATGGTTGGGGTGTGCCGGTGGCAACAGATATTGCCTTAGCGGTTGGTTTATTAGCACTGGTTGGATCAAGTGCGGTGGCATCTTTGCGATCATTTCTTTTAGCACTTGCAGTAATTGATGATATCGGTGCAATTTTGATAATTGCATTGATCTAC
>CANLTP010000137.1 GCA_947494085.1 Actinomycetota bacterium
GCAATCTTTGCTGACTAATGCAAACTGAGCACCATTTGAAATCGCTTCTGCAATGTATTCATGTCCATCAACGTTAGCGCCTACAAATGCTGCGAAGAATGTCTTACTTGTTGCTTGGTTTGAATTAATCACCGGAAAAGCCGAAGTGGTTTGCAAGCCATCGGTGTTTCGAACTTCGCCACCAACAATCTGCGCAATTTGATTCAAAGTTAACTTAATCATGCAAGCTCCTCGATAGCGCGAGCTAGCTCGATGCGGTCATCAAATGCAAACTTTTTTCCTGCTATCTCTTGGCCAGTTTCATGACCCTTCCCAAGGATCACTACACAATCTCCGGCAAGCGCATTAGTTACCGCGAATGCAATTGCTTCGCGCCTATCAACAAGAGTTGTGCTGTTCTCTTTGAGCTCTAAACCCGCAATCATTTCAGCCAAAATTGTCTCAGGTGCTTCGCTCCTCGGATTATCACTAGTAAATATTGCCAAGTCAGAACCTTCAAGTAATTCCCGTCCCATAATTGGACGTTTTGTTTTATCTCTATCGCCGCCGCAGCCGAGAACTGCGATTATTCGCCCGTTCACACTTTTGCGTAAGGTAGCCAAAATTCTTGTTACTGCATCTGGGGTGTGGGCATAATCGACTAACGCCAAGAATTTCTGGCCAATGTCAACACTCTCTAAACGCCCTGCTGCGCCCTTCAAGTTCGGGAAACAATTACCAATAACTATTGGATCGATCTCGAATTGTGAGGCGATTGCTACTGCCATTAACAAGTTATCTAAATTATGTTCACCAATTAAATTGATTTCGCCTTCGATCAAAATTCCACCGGTTCCGCGGATAGCAACGGAATAACCTCGAGTTGTTGCTTCGATTCGTTCAAAGCGCCATTGGGCCTCTGGGTTCTGTCGAGATAAGGAGATCATCGGAATCTGAGGATTGTTGTATAGCTCTCGACCGTATTTGTCATCAATATTTATGAAACCTAATTCGCTATATTCAGCTGTAAATAACTTTGCTTTAGCTGCAAAATAACTTGCCATGTCACCATGAAAATCTAAATGATCTTGAGTTAAATTAGTAAACCCAACTATTGAAAACTTAGTGCCAGCCACTCTCCTAGCTTCAAGTGCATGGCTGCTGACCTCCATTGAAACATGTGAAATATGTCGCTCGCCCATTGTTGCAAGAAGACTCTGTAACTCAGATGCCTCAGGAGTTGTGTAATTCGCAGTTAATTTCTCTGGTCCAATTTCAATTCCTACTGTTCCAATTAAGCCCGTTGATTTCCCAGCAGCTACCAAAATTTGATTGAGAATAGTTGTTGTTGTCGTTTTTCCATTTGTTCCAGTGATCCCAACTAGTTGCATGGTGCTGGAAGGTGAGCCATAAAACCATGAGCAGATGGCGCCCAGGAATCGGCGTGGATTTGAAAGGACTATAACCGGGAGTTTTTTGCCAATTAATTTCGCACCAGCTTCGTCCGTGATTACTCCCACCGCGCCAGAAGTCACAACATCATCGATGTAGCTGGCGCCATGCGAATTTGCACCAGGAAGAGCTACGAATAAATCACCACTATTTACACCACGCGAATCTGAAGTGATACCCGAGAATTCTAAATTAAGGTCAGATTCAATCCCAATAAAATTGGCTAGTTCCGAAACTGACTTAACATAATCAGATACCGGCCGAATCATTTTACAATCGCGCTTTTCTTGAGTTCTGCTTCAGTTAAAGGATAAGCCTTTAATTTTGTGGTTGAAGGTGCAATATGTTTTGACTGCAGAACAAACTTCATTACCTTCGCAAATACTGGTCCGCCAAGTGCCCCGCCCCAGTGCATTCCCTGTGGCTCTTGAATCGCAACACTTACTACGTAAGCTGGATTATCAGCCGGTGCAAATCCGATAAATGAAGCGGTGTAGCCGCTATAGCAAGAACAATCCGAATTGAATTTCATAGCCGTTCCTGTTTTACCTGCTACTCGATAACCGGGTATTGCTGCAGTTGGAGCGGTTCCATTTGCAGAGACCACGCTCTCGAGCATCGTGCGAATTTCTTTTGCAGTTTCAGCACTGATAACTCGCTTGGATTTCTGGTCTTTAGCAGGAATATAGTTTCCGCTTCCGTCAGTGGTTCCAGCAACAACCGTTGGAGTAACTCGAACTCCATCATTAGCGATGGTTGCAAAGACGCTCGTCGCCTGAAGTGAAGTAACTGAATAACCTTGACCGAATGCAAAAGTCGGTAGTGAAGTTCCAGACCAATCGCTTACCGGTCTCAATAATCCCGCTGATTCACCTGGAAGATGTGACCCAGTGCTTTTTCCAAAACCAAAATCTGTTAGATATTGATACAACGTCTTGCTTCCAAGTTGTTGGCCAATTTTAATTGAAGCCGTGTTACTAGAAACCGCTAGTGCGCCAGTTGCAGTAAGTCTTTGGGTTGGGTGGCGTTCGTGATCTGAAAATTTAGTGCCCGCAACCTTCATGGAATAAGGAACCGTGTAAACCGAGTTCGCAGTCAACTTCTTCTCTTCCAGGGCTGCAGCATATGTGATTACTTTTCCAGTTGATCCAGGCTCATAAACATCCTGAACGGCTGGATTTCTAATTACATTCAAGTTCCCAACAATAGGTTTAGCTGGATTGAAAGTTGGTGCACTTGCTTGCGCAATAATTGCACCAGTCTTTGGATCCATAACAATTACCGTTCCAGATTTTGCTCGTGAACTTGCCACCGCTTTGCTAATGGCATCCTGGGCAACCCATTGAATATCTCTATCAACTGTTAATCGAACCGAAGTTCCAGCCTTTGCTTCTGTTCTAATTTTTGCGGAACCAGGAATAATTGTTCCCGCTCCATTATCAAACATATATTGGCCGTTAGTTCCTGAAAGTTCACTATTTAAACTACTCTCAATTCCAGCTGCGCCAACACCTTCATGATTTATGAAACCAATTAGTGAAGATGCCAGTGTTCCCGTTGGATATTCCC